>DQSO01000080.1 GCA_015663225.1 Campylobacterales bacterium | reverse complement strand
TTTTCACAAAAAGCACTTATTGATAGGATAAATAGTGACCTTGGAAATGATTTAGGAAATCTTTTAAATAGAATTATTGGTATGAGTAGTAAATACTTTGATCTAAATATTAGTAGTAAAGATGTAGAAAAATATCATACAAAAGAGCTTGAAGCTGCAAATACTATTCTAAAAACTTTGCCAGGTTTTTTATATGATATGCAATCAAATAGATATTTAGAGGAGCTATGGAAGATACTAACAATAGCAAACCAATCAATAGCAACTTATGAGCCATGGAGTCTTATGAAAGAGAAGAAAGAGGAAGAAGCTATGGCTTTAGTAGCACTTGTAGCAAACCTTTTAGCCAAAGTTTCTATGATGCTTAGTCCAGTTATGCCTAAAACTTGTCAGAGTATTATAGAGGCTCTTGGAGGTAGCATAGATAACAAAAACTATATCTTCCTTATCGAAGAAGAGAAACTTCTGAAAGATTTTAAAGTTATAAAAGTTGAACCACTTTTTCCTCGAATAGAAGAAGAAGTTTTAACTGTTAGTGAGCCAGTTAAACAAGAAAAACCAAAAAAAGAGTCTTCAAAGAAAAAAGCTACTGAGCCTGGTATTATAACAATAGATCAGTTTTTCCAAACATCTCTAAAAATTGGGACTATAGTAGAAGTAGAGGAGGTTAAAAAGAGTGATAGACTTCTACTTCTGCAAGTTGATCTAGGAGAGGAAAAACCTCGTCAGATTGTAGCGGGAATAAAAGAGTTTTATTCTCCAGATGATCTATTAAATACTCAAGTTTGTGTAGTTGCAAATCTAAAACCAGCAAAGTTGATGGGGATGCTCAGTGAAGGTATGCTTCTTGCGGCAAAAGATAAAGATGGACTATCCTTGCTTCGACCTGAAACTCCTAAAAAGGTTGGTACAAAAGTTAGTTAAAGGTTTTTAAATGCTATTTGAAAATTTTACTTCGCTAATAGATGGTAAACTTCTAAATGAACCATCTATTGCCTCTTTTTCTAATATTATTTTTGAACTTAAAAAAGTAAAAACTGGTGATCTGTTTATTGGTAAAAAAACCGAGATAAAACAAGCTATAGAGCAGGGTGCTTATGGTGTTGTTTCAACATCATTAAAAGTTAAAGATGAAGAGATAGCTTGGATAGAAGTTGATTCACTTAATAGTGTAAAACAAAAGTTAATACGGTATTTGATTATTAAAAGTGGACTAAATATACTTTTTTTAAATGATATTGAGTTCCAAATACTCTCATTATTGATTGATAAAAATACTATTTTGTCTTTGGATGATAATACTCAAAGTGTTATAAATAGCTTACAAAACTTTTCGCATGATAATATTATATTATCATGCGAAGAAAAATTATTAAACTTTTTAGATTTAGAGCCTTTAGTAGTTGTAGAAAAATATAGTATAACTGTAACAAAATATACAACATTTTTAACAACATTTACATATAAAGATAACTACTATAAAGATATAAAACTTCCAAAGATTTTTATACCAAACTTACAGAAAGTTCTGAATTTTTTAGATGATTTAAATATTTCTTATACTCTAAATAGGTTAAATTTTATAAATCACTTTAAACCAATCTTTATAGATAGCTATTTTAAAATAAAGCCTTTTGGGCAAAGTAGAAAAGTCTTGATTTTAGAAAATGATATAAAACTTATCAAACAAGAACAAGAGTATATAAACAAGTGTGCATCATGGGCAAATATAGCTTTAGTAGTTCCCACTCAGCTTGAAAATCAGTTCAAAAATATAAAACAAATATATACCTATAAAAACTTTAGCGACATAAAAACTATCGATATTTCTAATATTAACTTTATAATAGTTTTAGATATTGAGTTAAAATATGAAAGCTATCTTATTAAAAAATCAAATGAGATAAAAGGTACTCTATTTTAAAATAGAACTCTGTCTGTTTTTTATAAAATCTACTATTTTTTTAGCTCCGCCTTGACTTATTATATTGTTAAGCCCTAAGCTAATCTTTGATATATCACTCTTTAAAATCTCATCAATCAACCCACTATCAAGTTCACTCTCTCTTTTTAAAAATGCTAAGTTTTGCTCTTTTAAAAATACCGCATTGTGATACTGGTGGTCGGCTGCTGCATAAGGGTAGGGGATATACAAAGCTGGGATCATAGAAGCACAAAGCTCCCACATTGTACTAGCACCACTCCTACTTATCGCAAAATCAGCCTCTTTTATCTTATCTTCTAGATTTTTACTAAATGCAAATAGATCAACTGTTATCTTGTTTTCTTTATAAAACTCAGCTAAAGCTTCAAAATCATTTTTACCACATTGATGAATGATTTTTATACTATTCTTTTTTAAAGTAGGTGCAATTTTTTTAGCAAAGTTATTTATAGCATTTGCCCCTTGACTACCACCTAAAAATATAATAGTTTTTATACTATCTCTAACTCTAGCATTTTGAAAAAATATATCTCTTACAGGATAATCTTTTATTAAAGCATCGCTATCATAAGAGCTAAAAATACCATCACAATAAGGTTTTAGAGTCTTGTTTAGTCTTCCCATAATGGCATTTTGCTCATGAATGTAGAGTGATTTTTTTAACATGATAGAGGCAAATGATGCAGGAGCTGCTGAGTATCCACCTACACTAAAGACTATATCTATTTTATGATTTTTAAATATATCTCTACATTTTATCGAGTATAAAAAGATATTAAATAGAGATTTTATCTTTCCCCATAGCCCTTTATTTACAACTCCACCAGTGTTAAAAAAGTATTTTTCTTCAAATTTATTATCATCTTCAAACCAACTTCTATCTTGTCCATTTTGCGAACCTATAAAGATAGGAGTATCACCTTGTCTAATTAGCTCCTCTTCTATCGCTTTTGCTATTGTTAGATGTCCACCAGTTCCACCACCAGTTATAGCTACATTCATATTTTAACCCTTTTACTTATCATTAAAACCATACCAATCGCAACACAAGTAGCAACCATAGAGCTACCACCATAGCTTAGAAGTGGTACGGCAATACCTTTTATAGGTATTATACCTGTTATTCCAAATGCATTTATAAAAACTGAGATTATAAGCAAAAGTGCTATTCCAAAAGCAAATTGTGAGTACATTTTACTTCTATTTCTATTTGAAATTTTTAAAATCCTATATATAATCGTAAAATAGATAAGTATTATAATAATCAAACCAAAAATCCCAATCTCTTCAGCAATACCTGAGAGTATAAAATCAGTATGTATCTCAGGTAAGAAACCTAGTTTTATCACTCCATTTCCAATACCTGTTCCCCAAAAACCACCGTTTATAATAGCATCATGAGAGGAGGCTACTTGTGTTTTTATATTTACCATTGAGCTATTTGCTATATCCCAAGATTTTGGTAAGATTGATGAAAATAGATCTTGAACAGTATAAAACCACTCTTGAATCCGTCTAAGTCTAGTCTCACTTTTAAAGATAAGATATGAAGATAGTATACTTACAAACATAATCCCAACTAAGAAAAATCTTGAGCTAATCCCAGCCATAATAGCCATAAACAAAAGAACAAAACTCAACAGTAAAACCTGTCCAAAGTCATTTTGCATAATAGCGATAAGATAAGTAACCAATCCAAATAGTGCAAAATATGGTAAAAATCTAGTAACCTCTTCTTTTAAAGTCTTCTTAGATATATCAATTTTTCTTGAAAAACTCCAAGCTAAAAAAAATACAAAACCGATTTTGAAAAACTCAACTGGTGCTATATTGCCACCAAGAGGAACTCTTATCCATCTCATAGCACCATGAGAAAGTACAACATAGTCAGCTGGAAAAAAGTGCATCAATCCCATCAAAAGTATAAAAACTGTAAATATTGTTATCCCAATAGGTTGAAAAAACTTATCAGGATTTAGTGTAGATAAAAACCACATGATAAAGATACCAATAAATCCAGCAATAAGCTGTTTAAATAAAAAATGATACTCTCCATAACCCTTATGATACCCAATATAAAGGCTCATTGAAAATACAAATATAATACTTGTAGTTATTAAAACAACAGTTAAGTAAAAGAGAGTTTTATCAACTTGCAAAATATTTTCCTAATTATTAAATATATTACTTATACTACAAAAAATTTGATTAATTTGAAATTTATGTTAAAATATTTAACTAATTTTAAAGCCAAAGGTAAAAAATAAAAAGAGATGAAGTATATAGTAAACTATCCACAAGAAACAAAAAATCAGGTTCAAAAGCTAATACAACATGATAAATTAACACACTATCTTCTAAAAAAGTATCAAAAACCACATATCTTAAAAGTAAACTGCACTCTATTGGCTACTCACTTGGTGGAAATATGCTCTTAAAACTACTAGGCGAGAGCGGTAAAAACTCACTTTTAACTTCTG
>DQSO01000110.1 GCA_015663225.1 Campylobacterales bacterium | reverse complement strand
CTCGTACATATGGGGTTATTTAGGTGGTGGACAAGGAGAGATTCGAACTCTCGGTACAGTTGCCCGTACGCATCCTTAGCAGGGATGTGGTTTCAGCCAACTCACCCAACTGTCCGTGTTTGAGGGGAGATTATACATAAGCAATTATTAGAATAAGCTTAAATATTTATAATATTAGGCTACTTTTTATCAATCTATATAAAAGCAACAAAAATATCAAGGGAAAGAAGAGAGTTTCAAAGATATAAACTACTATCAAGTTGACTATATAATCACTTATACTTACTACCTCTTGCTTTAAAAAGTTTATTTTTTTAGATAGATCAAAGTTTTTTATTGTACTTATCCAACTACTGTTGGGCTCTTTTGATGAAATTTTTTCTATCTTTTTAGTTGATAGGTCTAAACTTTTACTATTTTTCTCGATACTAAACTCTGTTTTTGATATGTAGTGTTCATAAACTTTATGTTTTACATAACTATTTAAAGGTACTGCAAATCTTGCAAATAGAACTATCAATACTACTTTTGCAAAAGCTAAAATATATCGTTCATCCAACTTCTCCTTAAACCAAATCATCACTATAAATATAAAGATTACAGATGCTACAACTATATTAAATGCAAAATCTGCTGTGATATAAAGAAGTATTTTTTGAATTCCTAAAGATGTGAGGGCAGCTATCATTATCCATGAAAACTGTTCTATCATGTCATTTATCGGATCAAGAACTTCTCCTATGGCTATTGGTCCTATTTCCGTTCCTTGTGCAACTGAAATGGCAGCATTTAAACCTTTTGCTGTTGCAAAGATTGCTAAGGCTTTTTTAAAAGAGTCGTGAACCTCATCATGGCTCATCTTATTAAAATCACTCATAAAACTAATACTTACAATCAATAATAAAAAAATAGTAAGTATTAACTTTTTCATAATCTGCTTATAATCTTTTTTACAACTTCTCGTGGATTTTCACTTTGATAGATTGGTCGTCCAACTACTATAAAATCAACCAACTCTTCTTGTGCAAATCCTATATCAGCAACTCTTTTTTGATCTCCTGCACTCTCCCCAAATGGACGAATACCAGGAGCTAAAGTCATAAACTTTTCACTTGTATGAGTTTTTATCATGTGGCTTTCATATGCACTACAAACCACACCATCTATTCCACTCTCATATGCATCTTTTGCAAACTGTTTTGCTTTTGTATCTATATCTTTCTCATAGACTGCTTGAAAGCTATCTTCATCAAAACTTGTAAGAGCAGTTACTGCTAAAACGATAGGTCTTTTCTCTACACACTCTAATCTTTTCATAACTGTATCCATCGCAATTTTTCCACTACTTGCATGAATATTAAACATATCTACACCAAGTTTTGCTATCACTTCAGAAGTATCTGCCATAGTATTTGGTATATCATAAAGTTTCAAATCTAAAAATATTTTAAACTCTGGATTGATAGCTTTTAACTCATCAATAATCTTTTTTCCATCTCTTATATAACTTCTAAATCCAACTTTTAACCATATATCAAACTCTTTTAACTCACGAGCTAGTGCAATATTTTGCTCAAACTCTGGTAAATCCAAGGCAACGCATAGTTTCATTTTTTTCGCTTAGTTACCGCATCTAAAACACCATTTATAAACTTAGGAGCAGTATCAGCTGCTAGTGTTTTAGAAATCTCTATAGCTTCATTTATAACAACTGCATTGTCAAGTTCACCAAAAAGTATCTCGTATGCACCAAGTCTTAAAATTGCTCTCTCGATATTTCCAATAGCATCAACTTTCCACTCTTTTAAATACTTATCTAACTCTGCATCAATCTCTTCAAGATTATTCATAACACCATTGTATAGTGAAAGTGCAAACTCTTTTTGTTGATTTCGTATCTTTTTGTCTTCTAAAATATCATCTAAAAATATACCTATCTGATCATTGCCAATATCTTTTGCATACAAAAGAGTTACCACACTCTCTCGTGCTTGATGTCTAGTAGCCACTAGTTCATCTCACTATATAGATTTAACATTTCGATTATAGTAAGCATAGCCTCTGCACCTTTATTTCCAGATTTACTACCCGCTCTCTCTATCGCTTGTTCTATTGTGTCAGTTGTTAAAACACCATTTGAAACAGGTTTTCCAGAGTTTAAACCAACAGTTGCAATCCCCTTAGTAGCCTCAGCAGATATATAGTCAAAGTGAGGTGTACTTCCTCGGATAACTGCACCAAGACAACAAACCGCATCATACTTTCCACTCTCAAGTGCTTTTTGAAGTGCAAAAGGTATCTCAAATGCACCAGGAACTAAGATAAGATCCAACTTATTTTCATCTCCACCATGTCGTATAAATGCATCCCTAGCACCCTCAACCAATCTATCAGTTATGATATGATTAAACCTACCATTTATAATCGCTACTTTTTCACTGCCATCAAGAGATAATTTTCCTTCTACTATGTTCATCTACAGCCTTTATGTTTTTTAAACATTTTAGCAAAGTTACTCTTTTAATCAAACATGCTCTACACTAACATTAAAGTATTCAATAATTTTCTCATAATTTTCATCTCATTTTCTAGTGGGTATCTAGCTGGTCATTTCTTATCATAACCTCTTGAATGCTGACTATTTTAGGACTCGGCTCTCCTAAATAAAAACCTTGAGAGAAATCAGCACCCATTATCTTAACCTTCTCATATATTTCATCATTGTGTACAAATTCAACAACTGTTTTGCTTCCTAGTTTTTTAGAAAATGCGATGATTGCTTCAGTAAT
>DQSO01000098.1 GCA_015663225.1 Campylobacterales bacterium | reverse complement strand
TATCTGTAACTATCTTATATCCAAACTCATCTTTTAGATTTTTTAGTATCTCTAAACCTTTAGTTAGTCCAGGTCCTCTATAACTCTCTAGCGATGTTCTATTTGCTTTGTCAAAACTAGCTTTAAAGTAAAAATCAATATTTGTATCATCTTGATATTTTTTAAGACTCTTTGCAATCTTAAAAATCTGCTCTTTACTTTCTATAACACAAGGTCCAGCAAGTAATATCATCGTAATCCTTTTTATAGCGAAATTAGTATACAATGATAGCATAAATAATTAATGGATAACAATGGAAAAAATAGCGATAATTGGTAAACCAAATGTAGGTAAAAGTTCACTTTTTAATAGATTAGTAAGAAGTAGAGATGCTATCATCTCTGATATAAGTGGAACAACAAGAGATATAAAAAAATCAGAAGTTACAATAAATGATAAAAAAGCTACTTTGATTGATACTGGTGGACTTGATGATAGTTCAACTCTATTTCAAGTAGTAAGAAGACAGTCTATAAAAGCTGCAAATGATGCTGATGTTATACTATATATGATTGATGGCAAACTTCTTCCCTCAGATGAAGATAGAAAGATATTTTATGAACTTCAAAAGTTAACTGATAAAATAGCATTAGTTATAAACAAGATTGACAACGATAGAGAAGAAGAGGAGATTGGTTGGGAGTTTGAAACATTTGGAGCAAAAAACCTATTTTTTCTATCAGTTAGTCACAATCGTCATACTAAAACTCTAACTAACTGGATTGATAATCAACTAGCACCACTAGAAGAGTCCAAGGAAGAGATAGTAACAGATGTAGATGATTTTTCATTAGAAGATTTTATGGAAAATGATGAGCCAAAACTCTCCTCACTAGACCACTCAAATGATGAAAAAAAGATAGCTATTATTGGACGAGTAAATGTTGGTAAAAGCTCACTTTTAAATGCTCTTTTAGGTAAAGAGAGATCCGTTGTAAGCTCAGTTGCTGGAACTACAGTAGATCCAGTTGATGAGTCTATTATGAGAAATGGTAAAAAATATACATTTATAGATACTGCGGGGATTAGAAGAAGAGGAAAGATAGTTGGAATTGAAAAATTTGCACTAAATCGTACTCGACTTCAACTAGAAAAAGCAGATATTGTACTTTTAGTTCTTGATTCTAGTGAGCCATATAAAGATCTTGATGAGAAGATAGCAAATATGGTTGATAAGTTTGCACTTAGTGTTGTAGTTGTTTTAAATAAATGGGATATGTGTGAAGATGAATATAAAGTGAGTGTACAAAAGGTAAGAGATAGATTTAAGTTCTTATCATATGCTCCTATTTTAACTATTTCTGCACTAACAAGTAAGAGAGTACATAAAGTTTATGACCTCATAGATAAAGTTTATGAAAACTATACAAGAAGAATACCAACTTCAAAACTAAATGAAATCATAAAGATGGCAAATCAAAGACATCATCTTCCCTCTGAGATGGGTAAAATAGTAAAAATTTATTTCTCAACTCAGTTTGATATAAAACCTCCTCGTATTGCACTTATTATGAATAGACCAAGATCTCTACACTTTAGTTATAAAAGGTACTTAGTAAATCAGATAAGAAGAGTCTATGATTTTGAAGGAACTCAAATCATACTAGAGCCTAAACAGAAAAAATCTAGTGAAAACTTTGATGAAGACTAACATTATACTTATAGGTTTTATGGGTGTTGGAAAGGGGAGTGTTGCTCGTGCTTATGGAAAAGAGTATGGTATTTTTACAATAGATAGTGATGATTTAATAGAGAGTTTTGATAATAGAAAGATAAAAACTATATTTGACCAAGATGGTGAACCTTACTTTAGATCTTTAGAAAATAGGTGTGCTTCTTGGTTAGAGAGTTCAGTTTCTAATACTATTATCTCAACTGGTGGAGGATTTTACAGCCAAGAAAATATCAATCAAATAGGCAAAGTAGTCCTTTTAGACTCATCATTTGATGGGATTTATAAAAGAATATTAGAACACCCAAATGCTGAAAAAAAACTTGCTAAACGACCACTATTTCAAGACAAAGCAAAAGCAAAAGAGTTATATGAAGTAAGAGTTAGTGAGTATAAAAAGATAGCTGATTTTACTATAAATGTTGAAAATAAGACCCTTGAAGAGGTCATAAAGGAGTTAAACAGGTGGATTATCTCGCAGATTTAGAAAAACAGGACGAGATAACTATGCGATATTCTATTTTCAAGAGAATTTATATTATGTTAACCAAAGGTCTATTTAGATGAGTGTAGAGTATATATTAGCAGGTATCTTCACAGGTCTAGTATCTGGTTTTTTTGGTGTTGGTGGCGGAGCTATACTTATACCTATACTACTATTACTAGGTATTGATATAAAAGAGGCTATCGGAATTTCTATTATTCAGATGGTTTTTAGTTCATACTTTGGTTCATATCTAAACTTTAAAAAAGGAACTTTAAAACTATCTTCTACTATTTTTGTTGGTATTGGTGGACTTTTTGGTGCTTCATTTAGTGGTGAGGTTATTAATAGAGCTTCACAAGAGAGTCTTACCTATGCATTTTTAGTTGTAATCCTCTTTGCTATTTATAAATTTTTCAATGCAAACATAGAGTCTGATAAAAAACCAATAGACAATAGAGTTCTGTTTTTGGTT
>DQSO01000096.1 GCA_015663225.1 Campylobacterales bacterium | reverse complement strand
TGGTGCACCAAACACAATGGCACAAGCTGTAGCTGGTGGTCAAAATCCTGTAGAAAAAGCTGAAGATATTAGAGCATATATCAGATACAGATTTTAAGATAAGAACAATTAACTAGGAGAAAAAACCTCCTAGTTAAAATCTTGTTTACCTCTATTAAGAAACTTTCGATATTATGACTCCCAATAGGCTTCTTACCTAGCTTGATAAAATCTTATGGCTCAAATCATTTTTCACAATTTTATTTAGTTTACCAAGTGGTCTAATATTAAATATTAATGGAGAAATTATGACTTTCGAAGAATTTGGCTTTAAAGCCCCGCTATTTAAAGCGATTGAAGAGGCTGGTTTTAAAGAGCCAAGTCCAGTACAAGAAGAGGCGATGCCTATTATACTAAGAGGTGAAGATATTGTTGCACAGGCTCATACGGGTACTGGTAAAACTGCAGCGTTTGGTCTTCCTATTTTAAATATGTTAAAACTTAACAGTGGTGTTGAGTGTGTTATTATTGCACCTACTCGTGAACTTGCTATGCAAGTTAGTGATGAAATATTTAAGTTTGGTAGATTTTTAGGTATCAATACTGCTACTATTTATGGTGGTAGCTCTTACGGTAGACAAATAAAACATATCAATAACTCTAGTGTTATTGTTGCAACTCCTGGTAGATTTTTAGATCTACTTGATAGTGGAAAGATAGAAATCAGTCCTAGTTTCGTTGTACTTGATGAAGCTGATGAGATGCTTGATATGGGATTTTTAGAAGATATTAAAAATATTTTCGCTCACTTTAAATGTGAAAGACAAACTCTTATGTTTTCAGCAACTATGCCTCAACAGATAAAAAATCTTTCTAAAACAATTTTAAAAGATCCAAAATTTGTAACAGTTACCAAATCAAACATGACAAATAAAAATATCAAACAAAACTTCTATGTTGTAGAAGAGAGAGAAAGAGATGATGCTCTTATAAGACTGTTAGATTTTAAAGACCCAACAAAATGTATCATATTTTGTAGAATGAAAAAAGATGTTGATAGACTAAGCAATCATCTTATGGCTAAAGGTTATGCGGCTAAAGGTCTTCATGGAGATATGGAGCAAAGACAGAGAGAAGAAGTTATTAAAGCTTTTAAAAGAAGTGATTTAGAAGTTCTTATCGCTACTGATGTTGCTGCTCGTGGACTTGATGTTAGTGATGTAAGTCATGTTTTTAACTATCAGTTACCATTTGATAGTGAGAGTTATGTTCATAGAATCGGAAGAACAGGTAGAGCTGGACGAGAAGGTATTGCTATATCTATAGTAACTCCAGCAGAGTTCAATGCACTTAATAAAATCCAAAAAGATATAGGTAATAGCTTAGAATCTAAAGTTATACCAACGATTCAAGATGTTCAGATGAAGCAAAAAGATTCTTTAATGGATACTGTAAAAGCACAAGCGATAAGTGACTTAGCTAGAAATCTTGTTGATGAGTTGAAAAAAGATTTTGTTGATGAAGATATAGCACTTAAACTAGCTTCTATGATATATAGCGAAAATGATATTGCTGGTAGTGATAGAATAGGTAAAAATATTAGTGAAATCTCAAGATTGATGGATAGATATAAAAACCAACGAAGTGGTGGCGGTGGAAACAGTAGAAACCGTGGACGAAATCACCGTGGTGGCAATAGAAACAGAAGTGGTAATGGTAGAAACCGAAACAGAAGTGGTGGCGGTAGAGATAGAAATCGAAGCAGAAGCAGAAGCAATAATAGAGGTCAAGGAGATAGATAATGATAAAAGATTTAAAAAACAAAGATGAGTTTAAAAGATTTGTAGAGGGTACAAAAACTATAGCTGGATATAGAGATCCTATCGGATTTGGTATCGCTAGAGTTGATAGAGGTCAAAAAAATAGTGAAAAAATCTTACAAGCTTCATACCCACTTATAAACTGGGGTGAAAACTTAGGGAGTGCAGCTATTTTTATAGCTTCACTTACTGATATTGGTGTTAGAATTGATTTTACTAAAAGTGAATTTTCAGCTTCAATCACAAAAGATTTTTTAAAAAACTGCAAGAGTGCTTTTGCTCCTTACTGGGAAGAAGCAAGTGGAGATGATCATAAAAATATCCAAGTTATCAAATCACTTTTAGAAGTAGCACAATCACAAATGAGTGATCTTACAGAGAACTTTAAAGTCGTATTTATCTTTGAAGATGATGCACCAAAATCAGTAGAGAGTGTATATCTAAAACTTTATGCTCTTTCTACTAACAAAGCACCGTTAAGAAGTTTAAACTTAAATGGAGCATTTGGAATACTTGAAAATGTTGCATGGAGTGGCAGTATGCCTATCGAGCTTGAGTGGTTAAGAGAGAACGAGATAACACTAAAAATTGATGGTATGTATCCTGAAATCACTAGTGTCGATAAATTTCCAAGATTTCTACAGCACATAATCCCTGCTGATAATACAAGAATCCTTGATAGTTCTAAAGTTAGAATGGGAGCTCAACTAGCAGCTGGAACAACTGTTATGCCAGGTGCTTCATACATAAACTTTAATGCGGGAACACTAGGACCTGTTATGGTTGAGGGTCGTATTAGTTCTTCTGCAATAGTAGGAAGTGGTAGTGATGTTGGTGGTGGAGCTAGTATCCTTGGAGTTTTAAGTGGAACTGATGGAAATCCTATCAGTATCGGAGAGAATACCCTACTTGGTGCCAACTCTGTAACTGGTCTTCCTTTGGGCGATAGTTGTATCGTAGATGCTGGTGTTACGATCCTTGAGGGAACAAAAGTAACAATCGACACTGATGAGTTTAACAAGATAAAAGAGGCAAATCCTAACTGGAGCAGTGCTGATACTGATGTATTTAAAGGTGGAGTACTTGCTAACTTAAATGGTATTCACTTTAGACAAGATAGCCTAAGCGGAACTATTAAAGCTTTCAGAAGCACTAGAGAAGTAAAACTAAACAAGGAACTTCACTAAGTCATGAACTCCATAGGTTTAATATCTTTAATCCTATTTATATTTATAAGTTTCTATCTGTATCAACAACGACAGATAGAAACTTTCAAAAAAACTATTATCCCCAAAATGGAAAAAGATTTAAATGCAACTTATTATGACTCTGCTTATTTAAATGTAGATAAGTTAAACTCCCTAAAAATATTTAGACATCAAGTAACCAATATTGAATCTTATGGGCATTTTAAAAATAAAACAAAAATCATAGAATATATAAAAATCCTATTTATCAAAAAAGATACAGAAGAAAATGATATAGAAAATATCCTGTTTAATGGAAAAATAGAGATAACTACTGAAGATAAACCTATAAATAATTGTAAAAAAAATGAGTATTTTGAAGCTGGAGAGAAGTTAAACAAAGAAGACAGAAGCTGTAAGATTTTAGATAATGGAAAATACTACTATCTCTATGACAATCAGAAGCTTTTTTGAAACTCTACAATCATCGGCTTTTGTTTTCTATTTTTATTTTAACATTTGGAATAAAAAACTAAATTAAGTGGTTTGATTTTAGGGGTGCATTATACTTTGTACTCTTCTTGTTATTATAAATCTATAAGCTTCCATTATCTGTTTGTATTCCAATCATCTTTTTTATTTTGGCTGGGTTTATTTAAAAGTTTTTCTACTGTTTTGTACTCTTTAGTAAATGAACTATCAAAATTATTTTTAAAAATTGAGAAAAGTTTTTTATAGCCATCACTCACTACAAGTGGACAAGATTTTCTCTCCCAAGTTTTTATATTTGGATATATTGGACGGTTTGGTGGATAGATAAGAGATCTTTGTTGTAGTATATGAATTGGAGGATATGGATAATTTAAGCTGTCATTGCACCCTGCCCTTGTATCTAGTAACCAGTTTTTCATCAAACTTACATAATCTGTCAGTGCTATTGCTTTTTTTATACCACTATTATCAGTATAATTTCCACTTTTAAACTTGATAGTTTTTTCTACTTTATAAGGGTTGTTATCTCTATCTTTATATGATACTTTTATCTTTATATCTTCACTATCACCTTGCTTTTTAAGCTTTACAAGTATAACACCACCCTTAACTCCCTCATCACTAGAGTCACTTGGAAAGAGTGTATCAACTTCAAAAATAGTCCCTGTAACTGTATCAGCTTTTGGTGCTCCATAAACAGAGTCGATACTATATGAAGAAGAAGCTATTTCAAGTTTCAAGTCAAATACAAGTGGAGTCACAAGATAGTCAAACTCTTTATCAACTCTTTTTTTGAACTCTTTTGCAGAGTGTACACTAAAGTAGTTTGCCCCTCTAGTTTTTGATATATACTCAACCAAATCATTGTTAAAATCAACTCCTACACCGATAACTGATGTATATATTTTATGACTACTAGCCTCTTTTATCATGCCAAAAAGCTTCTCTTTAGCAAGCTCACCACGATTTGGCATAGCATCTGTTATAAAGATAATACGGTTTTCATAGGAGTTATCATGTGAAAGATTATCAAAGAGTCTTAACCCCTCTTTATAACCAGCACTCCAGTTTGTACCACCTCTTTGTTTTATCTCTAAAATATGGTTTTTTATAGCACTTATATTGGTAGTTTTTATAAGACTT
>DQSO01000120.1 GCA_015663225.1 Campylobacterales bacterium | reverse complement strand
TGATATTTTTGCTGATGGGTATCGCCTTCGATATTCTGGTGGTATGGTTCCTGATTTGCATCAGATACTTTTAAAAGGTGGTGGGCTATTTTCATATCCATCAACTAGCGATGCTCCAAAAGGTAAGCTTAGAATGACTTTTGAAGTATTTCCTTTTGCTTTTGTTTATGAAAAAGCTGGTGGGGCTTCGATAGATGGAAGTAGACGAATATTAGATCTATCTCCAGCACATATACATGATACAACACCATGTTTTTTTGGTTCAAACCAAGAGATAGAGAGAGTAAAAGTAGCTTATGAGCGAAAATAGTAGCCAAGAAGTTGATGGTTTTAAGCAAAAGCTAGAGGAACAACTAAAAATATTACAAGAGTGTCAAGAGAGTCAAAATGTAGATAGTTGTCTAAAATGTGATAAAATTTTAGAATGCTCAATACGACAAGAGTATGTTAAGGCTGTTTATCTTAGTATGAACAAAGGTAATACTGGTGGATTTGAATTTTAGGAGTATTTTATGGTTAGATTAGTTATTTATGCTTCCATTGGTTTTTTCATCTGTTCGGTTATGAATAATCCTGAAAAAACGAAAGAGTATGTTTCAACAATTGTTGATTTTATTAGTGTTTCTGGTGAAAAGCTTAAAGATGTTACTTCGGAGTATAATAACCGAAGTAACAACAGTGGAAATGGAAGTAGTTTTAACTAAGAGTTTTTAACTGCTTCTTCTATCTGTTTTACAACACTTGGATCTTCTAGTGTTGATATATCTTGAGTGATAGCTTCACCTTTAGCAATACTTCTTAAAATTCGTCGCATTATCTTTCCACTTCTTGTTTTTGGAAGTCCTGCAACTATAACTATATCATCAGCTTTTGCGATATTTCCAATATTTTGACTTAGAAGATTATTTATATGTTTTACCATATCTTTTTCTTGCTCCTGTTTTAGGACTATATAGATGAATATTGACTCACCCTTTATCTCATGAGGTCGACCAACTACTGCAACTTCTGCAACATAGTCATCCTCTTTTACTACTGCTTCAATCTCAGCTGAACCCATTCTATGACCTGAAACATTTATAACATCATCAACTCTTCCAGTTATAGTAATATAACCTTGCTCGTCAATAACTGCTCCATCTCCTGAAAAATATAGAGGTTTACCATCTTTTTCAACATCACCAAAGTATGCTTTTTTAAATCTTTTTGCATCTCCCCAAATATTTCTTATCATACTTGGCCATGGTTTTGTGATACAAAGTAGACCAGTTTCTCCTATCTTCTTTGGAGTACCATCTTCTTCAATAACTTCAGCCATGATTCCAGGAAGTGCAAATGTAGCAGATGCAGGTTTGATAGGAGTAGCACCTGGAAGTGGGCTTATCATGTGACCACCAGTCTCTGTTTGCCACCATGTATCAACTATCGCACATCTACCTTGTCCAACTACTTCGTGATACCATTTCCATGCTGGTGGATCTATCGGTTCGCCAACTGTTCCTAAAACTTTTAGAGCGGATAAGTCATATTTTGTAGGTTCATCTTTACCCATCTTGTGAAGAACTCTTATCGCTGTTGGTGCTGTATAAAACTGAGTTATTTTATGATCTTGACACATCTTCCAAGCTCGTCCAGCATCTGGATATGTTGGAACACCCTCAAACATAACCGTCGTTGTTCCAGCAGAGAGTGGTCCATAAACGATATAAGTATGCCCAGTTATCCAACCAATATCAGCAGTACACCAAAAAACATCATCGCCTTGAACATCAAAAACCCACTCCATAGTCATCTGAGCCCAGAGTATATATCCAGCAGTTGAGTGTTGCACACCTTTTGGTTTTCCTGTACTTCCACTAGTGTAGAGTAAAAATAGTGGGTCTTCGCTATCCATCGCTTCTGCTTCACAAATATCTGATTCATCATCTATCATGTCGCAGTAGTTATAATCCCTTCCATCAACCCAAGTTATATCCTCATGATTTCTTTGAACTACAAGTACAGCCTCAACACACTCTATATCACCTTCTAGTGCTTTATCAACAACAGGTTTAAGTAGATAAGGTTTACCTTTTCTATAAGCTCCATCAGCTGTGATAACAAGCTTTGCACTTGCATCTTTTATTCTCTCTTTTAGAGCCTCTGAACTAAATCCACCAAATACAATAGAGTGAATAGCCCCAATCCTTGCACAAGCAAGCATCGCATAAGCAGCTTCAGGAATCATAGGCATATATAAAACTACCCTATCTCCTCTTTTAACTCTAAATCTATTTTTTAGAAGATTTGCAAACTTGTTAACTCTTTGGCTAAGTTGAGAGTATGTTATTTTTTCTACATCTCCTCTATCACCCTCAAATAAAATAGCAGTTTTATCGCCTTTATCAGCTAAGTGTCTATCTATACATTGATTTGATACATTTAACTTTCCATCTATAAACCACTTGTAAAAAGGTGCATCACTCTCATCAAGTACCTTAGAATATGGTGCTAACCAATCGATCTTTTCATCAGCTCTTTTTGCCCAAAATCCCTCATAATCTTTTTTTGCTTCATTCATTAACTCATGATAAGCTTCCATACTTCCAACTCTTGCATTTTTAGCAAACTCTGGATTTGGATTAAAAAATTGTTTATTCATTATGTTTCCCCTTATAAATATATTGTAATTGACATGATACTACAGAAATATTAACAGTAGTAGTGTACAATACAAGCAAAAAAAGGATGATAAATATGATTATTTTAGAAAGATTAAAAGCAGATATGAAAACTGCGATGAAAGAGAAAAATATAGTAGTAAGAGATACGATAAGACTTATTATGAGTACAATCAAACAGATAGAAGTAGATGAGCGACGAGAAGTGGGAAGTGAAGAGGTTATTAAAATCATACAAAAAGCAGTAAAACAGAGAGAAGATGCACTCTCTTTTGCAAAAGAGGCAAATCGAGCTGATCTTGTAGAAAATAATGAAAAAGAGATAGAAGTTTTACAACACTATCTTCCAAAACAACTAAGTGATGATGAGCTTAGTGAAGTGGTAAAAAATATCGTAGCTAAAGTTGGTGCAACGAGCATGAAAGATATGGGTAAAGTTATGGGTGTTGCTTCAAAAGAACTTGCTGGTAAGGCTGATGGTAAACGGATAAATGTTGTGGTTAAAGAGTTGCTAAACTAAAAATTTAAAGGAAAAAACAATGACAATTACAAAAAGAGTTACTTTTATAGCAAAAGAGGGTTATGAAGATAAGATGAAAGAGTTGCTAACGGCGATGGTTGAGCCTAGTGAACCATATTGTGATAGTAAATATAGTGATGAGTTAGAGGTTTTAGGTTAAGATGATAAAATCAAAAAAAATATAGGAGATTTATATGTGTGCTTCAAGAATGCAAAGAATTTTAACTGCCATCATGTTGGGAATAATTTTATACTTTTTCGCAACTGCAGCGATTGATTTTCAAGAGGGGATGAAAGAGAGTACAAACTTTATGATAGCTGTATCTCTTCAATTTTTTGTTATCGTTATGATGCTTGTTTGGGCTACTACTAACTTTTGTCCATCAACTTGGATGATGAAACAAATTTTTCCTCCGTGTGAGTGGGAGAAATAGATGAGTAAACTTAGTTATAAAGATGCTGGTGTTGATATAGGTGCTGGAAATAATTTTGTTGAAAATATAAAGCCATATGTAAAGTCTACTTTTGATTCAAATGTTTTAGGTGGTATTGGAAGTTTTGCTGGTGCTTATGAGCTACCAACAGGTTACAAACAGCCTGTAATGCTTGCTGCTACTGATGGAGTTGGTACAAAACTAAAACTTGCTATTGACTCTAAAAAGTTTGATACGGTTGGTATTGATTTAGTTGCTATGTGTGTAAATGATTTGATTTGTAACTTTGCTACACCATCATTTTTCTTAGATTATTATGCGACAAGTAAGCTTGATATCAAAGAAGCTACGGCAGTTGTTAAAGGTATCGCTGAGGGTTGTAAAATAAGTGAGTGTGCTTTGATTGGTGGTGAGACTGCTGAGATGCCTAGCATGTATAGTGATGGCGATTTTGATTTAGCTGGATTTAGTGTTGGTGTTGCTGAAAAGAGTGAGATTGATAGATTGGCTCATGTTAGTGAAGGTGATATTTTACTAGCACTTCCTAGTTCTGGTGTTCATTCAAATGGTTATTCGTTAGTGCGAAAACTATTCTTTGATAAGCTTGGTATGAGTTTTGAAGATGAGATAGATGGTAAAAAACTTATTGATATTTTAATGGAACCTACTCGTATATATGTAAAAACTTTCAAAGAGTTAAAAGGTTCTATAAATGCACTAGCTCATATCACAGGTGGTGGTATAGTTGAAAATCTTCCACGAGTGCTTCCTAAAAATGTAGATGCTATAGTTGAAAAAGACTCAATCAAAGTATTACCTATCTTTAAATTTATGGCAGATTATGTGAAAGAGTCAGAGATGTATAGAACTTTTAATATGGGAGTAGGAATGATACTTGTAGTTAGTCCCAAAAATTTAGATGAAGTGTTAAGTAAAAGTGATGCTTATGTTATAGGAGAGCTTCAAAAAGGTAGTGGTCAAGCTAAAATGGTATAAATTATTAAATATATTGAATTTTTATTAAATTGAAATTCTGATTTGTCGATATAAGTCTAAGATTAAGAAAATAATTAGGATTTTAGATGAGTATTGATTTATTTAGTAAAAGTTTGATGTTGGATGATGAGAAAAATATAGGTCTTTTTTCTGTTGATAGTGATTTTATAGTTGAGAGTTGGAGTAAGGGGTGTCAAAATCTTTTTGGATTTGATGAGAGTGAAGTTTTAGAGAGAAGTGTTTTTGATACTATTGTTCCAATCCACCTCAAAAATTCTCTGAAGGCTGATTTAGCTTCTAAAAAGAGTATAGATTTTACTCAAATGGAATTTTCTTCATATGATAAGACTTCACAATACCTGCTTTGTTCAGTTCGGTATGTAGATGATAAGGTTCTCTTTTTAGTTCTAGACTATGAGCAACAATCTTCAAAAAACAGAATCTCAAACTTAGTAGATATGCACTCTGATATTAAAGATGTTGTAATAAGTCTTGATAAAAATGGTTATATCAAAGAGTTTAATATTCATGCAACAGCACTTACTGGATATAAAAGTGATGAGGTGTATGAGCGAAACTTTGTAGAACTTTTTGTTCCAGAGTCTTATAAAGAGAATATTTTAAGCCAAGTTCAAAACTCATTTAAGAAGAAAAGTTTAAGAGTTATTGACAACTTTCCTGTTATTTGTAAAGATGGTAGTAAAAAGATAGTTTATTGGAACTATGAACTTCTAAATCAAAACCATAGAGATATAAGACTGTTTTTAACAAGTCATAATCAAACTTTAGAGTCTATGCAAACTCAAAAACTTGATTATTTAGCTAGTTATGACCTTTTAACCGATCTTCCAAATAAAAATCTTTTTATACAAAAACTAGATGATAGTATGAATAGAGTTGCAAAAAATAGAAACTCTTTAGTAGTTTTATATATGGATATAAAAAACTTTAACTCAATAAATCATGTTTTAGGTATTGCAAATGGTGATAAAATATTGCAAATGGTAGCTAAAAGACTAAATAGTAACTTAAGAGATTATGATGTTTTGGCTCGTTTTGATGGTGATACATTTGTAATGAGTTTTGATGATATAGATGATGAGATATACTCTTCTAAGATTGTTCAGCGAATTATAGAAGTTTTTAACTCGCCTTTTGAGATAGATGGAGGTGAAGTTAGTCTTGAAGTTAGTATAGGTGCAAGTTTTTATCCATCAGATGCAAATGATGCACAGAGTCTTATAAATTGTGCAAATCTTGCAATGAGAAGAGCTAAAAAATCTACAATGAGCGACTATAAGTTTTTCTTACCATCAATGCATGATGAGATGACAACTAAAGTTCAGTTAGAAAAAAACATGAAAGATGCGATTAAAAATAGTGAGTTTTTTGTAGTATATCAACCTTTAGTTGATACTAAAACTCAAACTATAGTTGGAGCAGAAGCACTTGTAAGATGGGAGCATCCTAAGCTTAAAAATATTCCACCGTTAGATTTTATACCAGCGGCTGAAGATAGTGGATTGATACTAGAGATTGGTGCTATGGTAATGGAAGAGTCTATAAAATCAGCAAAATCTATACAACTTGCTAGAAACTGTGAGTTTAAAATATCAGTAAATGTATCTTCTATTCAACTTCTACAAAGTAACTTAGTAAATACTGTTAAGAGTCTTCTAAATAGATATGACTTCGAGGCAAAATATCTACAGATAGAACTTACTGAGAGTGTATTTATGGAAAACTTAGATTTAACAGCAAATATATTAAATCAGTTTAAAAAGATGGGAGTGCAGATTGCTATAGATGATTTTGGAACTGGTTACTCTTCTTTGTCATATCTTAGTAAACTACCAATAGATATTATAAAAATTGATCAATCATTTGTAAAAGAGCTTTCAGTATCTAACAATCCAATTGTAGATGCTATCATCTCAATGAGTCATGCACTTGGTCTTAAAGTTATTGCTGAGGGTGTTGAACATGAGAAGCAGTTTAACTATCTTTCTAAAATAGATTGTGATTTGATACAAGGGTATTATTTTAGTAAGCCAGTTTCGCATGATAAGCTAAAAAATCTTTTAACAAAAGCAAAAATAGAGGGTCAAAACTATATAGAAACAAGTTCAAGATGTGAAATAGAAAGAGAGTTAAAAGAGTTAATATTATAAGTATATCAAATAATAGTTATTAATTTTATAATAAATGTCACAAAAATAACACTTTCTTTAGTCAATTTGTAGTACAATGAGGAAAATTTATATAAGGGGTTACATTATGGGAAAAGATTATCTAAAAGGTTGGGTGCCTTATAGAATAAAGAGATATTGGGCATTTATTATAGTAACAGTTTTTGCTTTGGGTGTACCATTTATTCAAATAGATGGAGCACACTTTTTTGTACTAAATTTTAGCAATAAACAGGTGCATCTATTTTTTACAATATTTGACATGCAAGAGTTGTATGTTATGCCATTTTTATTGATATTTGGCTTCTTGGGTGTATTTTTTCTAACTACACTTGCAGGTCGTATATGGTGTGGTTGGTTTTGTCCTCAGACTATATTTAGAGTTATATATAGAGATTTGATTCAAACTAAGATATTAGGTATTAGAAAAAATATTAAAAATAAACAAAAAGAACCAGAAGGTCAAATAGTTAAAAGATTTATTGGTTTTATCATGTGGACATTTTTAGCATTTATTGCAGCGATTAACTTTATATGGTTTTTTGTTCCACCTGAGGATTTTATACAATATATTCAAAATCCATCTGAGCATATGGTTATGGTTACTACTATATTGATTATTGCTGGTTTCTTGATTTATGATGTTATAAAGTTAAAAGAGGACTTTTGTATCTATGTTTGTCCATATGCAAGAGTTCAATCAGTTATGTATGATCATGAGACAATCCAGACTATATACAACACTCACAGAGGTGGTAATATATATAGTAAAGATCAGTCGCATAAACTTGTTGAAAGTAAAAAAGAACTACTAGCAAGTGATGATAGTGCAGAGTGTACATATTGTGATGCTTGTGTTCGTATTTGTCCTACTCATATAGATATTAAAAGAGGGACTCAGCTTGAGTGTCTTAATTGTCTTGAGTGTGCTGATGCATGTACTGAGGTTATGGGTAAACTTGGTAAAGAGTCACTTATTACTTGGACTAGTTACTCTGCTATACAAGAGGAGAGAAAACCTAAGTTTATAAGATTTAGAACTATTGGTTATGGTATTGCATTGACTGTAGCATTTATTGGAATTTTATGGATGGGTAGTAAAAAAGAGAATATGCTACTAAATATCAATAGAACAACTCAACTTTATAAGATAAAAGATGAGGGTAAAAGAGTTGATAATGCTTATATCTTTTTATTTCAAAATACACAAAAAGATAGTCATAAATTTTACTTTGAGATAGTAGGGCATCCTGATATTAAGATAGCAAGACCTAAAAGTGAGTTTGCACTACAAGCTGGTAAAAAAGCTAAAAAAGTTGTTGTTTTCTATACTGAGAAAGAGTTAGTAAAGGACAATACTAAAGATACACCTATACCTATTACCATCAAAGCATATGCGACTGATGCAAAAGAAAAAATAGTAGTTACAAGAGAGACAACTTTCGTATATCCTAGATACGATATATTACAAAAAGCGAAAGATAAAAAGTAAGGTATTAAAAGAGGGGTTTATTAACCTCTCTTTTATGTTATGACTATTTTAATCTCTCAATCATTGAGTGACAGTAAGGAATTTGATTTTTCTTTTTGTAGTAATTTTGATGATAATCTTCCGCAACATAAAATTTATGCTTACTTGCTTCTATTAGTTTAGTAGCTACTTCTATTTTTTTTGCTTCTAGTTCACTAATGAGTTCTTTTACAATTTCCAACTCTTGTTTATCATTGTAAAATATTGCACTTAGGTATTGGCTACCTATATCTGGACCTTGACCATTTTTTTGTGAAGGGTTGTGTGTATTGAAAAATAATCTAGTAAGATCTTTAAAAGTAACAATATTACTCTCATATAAAACCTCAACTACTTCTAAGTGACCTGTATCTTTGTTGCAGATGTCTTGATATGTTGGGTTTAGGGTATGACCTCCCATATATCCACTTCTTGCTTCTATAACACCTTGTATCTTGTCAAACCAGTATTCTACTCCCCAGAAACATCCTCCTGCAAAGTAGGCTTTTTTAAAGTTTGAACTATCTTTAAATTTCATAGATATTGAGTTTACACAGTGTCGAGTGTTTTTAGCTGTTAGTTGTTCACCTTCAAAGAGATGACCTAGGTGTCCGCCACATGAAGCACAAACTATTTCTATTCGTCTGCCATCGGTATCAGCAACTCTTTTAACCGCACCATCTATCTCATCATCAAAACTTGGCCATCCACATCCACTATGAAACTTATCTTTTGAGTAGTATAAAGGTGCATCACATCTTCTGCATTGGTAGATACCACTTTTTGTGTGGTCATCATATTCTCCACTGAAAGGAGCTTGAGTACCTTTGTGGAGTATCACTTGTTCTTCTTGTGGAGTTAGTTTATTTAGTTTAGACAAGGGCAATCTTTAAAACTTCTTCTATTGTTTTTACTGGAATAATTTCCATAGACTCTCTTACAATATCAGGCAGATCTTCCAAATCTCTCTCATAGTTTTTAGTTGGAATAAGAGCAGTTTTTATCTTAGCTTTGTAAGCTGCGATAAGTTTCTCTTTAAGTCCACCAATAGGAAGAACTTTACCGCTTAGTGTAAGCTCTCCAGTCATTGCAACATCACTTCTAACTTCTTTGTTTGAAAATATAGATGATACAGCAGTAGCCATAGCGATACCCGCACTTGGTCCATCTTTTGGAGTTGCACCCTCTGGTACATGGATATGCAGATCAAACCTTCTATATATCTCACTAAGTTCTACTGTTTTGTCTTCTTCTATCTCTTTGATGGTTAGTGGGATATTATCATGTGAGATTTCCAACTTTTTCTCATCAATCAATACTTTTACAACACTAATAGCAATCTTCACAGACTCTTTCATAACATCACCCAAACTTCCAGTAAGTGTAAGAGCCCCTTTACCTTTTATCTTTGAGGTTTCAACTCTTAAAACATCGCCACCAACACTTGTCCATGCAAGACCATTTACGATACCTACATGATCTTCTTTATCTACTTCATCTATCATAAATACCTCTTTTTCTAGGTATTTTTTGATGTTTTTTACAGTGATATTTACTTTTAAAATCGAACTATCTTCTAAAAGTTCTCTAGCTGTTTTTCTTAAAAGTTTTGATATTTGTCTTCTTAGTCCTCTAACTCCAGCTTCTCTTGTGTAGTTTGAGATAAGAAGCTCAAGTGCTGCTGGAGATATATTAAACTCACTATTTTTTAGACCATGTTTTTTTATCTCTTGAGGTATAAGATACTTCTTTGCTATCTCAAATTTTTCTTGAGGTGTGTATGAGCTTAGGTGTATAAACTCCATACGATCTCGAAGTGGAGCTGGTATACGAGAAAAATCATTTGCAGTTGCGATAAATATAGCTTGAGATAGGTCAATATT
>DQSO01000103.1 GCA_015663225.1 Campylobacterales bacterium | reverse complement strand
TTTCTATACTAAAACCATGTACTGCAAGACTTTGAATACCATGAAAAAACAGCATAAATGTGACTAAAAGCAAAGAGGCTGAAAATAGAGAGTAGCTTACCTTACTAACTATTGTAAAAACTGTATCCAATCCTGTTGGCTTGGCAAACTTTAACAAATCTTTTAGCGATATATCCATACAAGCAACAAAGTGTAGTTTTTTTTCAATATCATATATTGGATATGAAGCCGTAACTGATAAATCATTTGTTAGAGTTGAGGGATATGGACTTGTTATAACACACTTTTTTTCTCTTACTGCTCTGTGATAATAAGCACGAGAGCTATGATTTTGAGATGTTGATTTTCTAAGCTCTTTATCTTTTGAGATATTGTTACTTACTTGATTGCCATTTGCATCTAAAATATATAGTGCTTCAACTTTTATCTGCTCCCTCATAAGTTGCATTAAGCCACTCACTAAAACATCCAAGTTGGGATTAGGAAGATAGTTTGGAATACTTCTATTTAAAAGTAGACATAGATAAGCCCTTGTTTCTACTCTCACTCGTTCAAATTTCGCTATTTCTGCTGGTATCATCTGCTTATCCTATAAGTTCTATAACATTTTCAATAGGACGACCTATAACTGCTTTAGCATCTTTTATAACTATTGGTCGCTCTATTAGTTTAGGATGGGCAACCATCGCTCTTATTAGAAGATCTTCATCTTCTATCTCTTTTAAGTTTAACTCTTTGAAAATATCTTCTTTAGTTCTCATAAGATCTTTTGCTTTCATATCAAGCATACCTAATAAGTTTTTTATATCTTCAACACTGTTTTCAGTTTTTAGATACTCAACAACTTCAATATCTACACCTTTTTCTTGCAGTAACTCGTATGTAGCTCTTGATTTTGAACATCTTGGGTTATGCCATATCTCTACTTTACACATTTTTTACCTTTTTATTTTGATAATAGCAAAATTTATAAAAGATATGGTTAATAAACTCTTGAAAACTCTGCCATAGGGGTATCCATAGCTTCTATATCCTCTTTATCGTGGATTTTATTATTACTTAACATTTTGTTCTCTTTTCTCCATAATACTTAAAATAGCAGGTAACAATAATAAATCAGCTATAAAAGCTATGACAAGGGCGCAAGCCGTTACGACACCAAAGTTAAAATTTGGAGCAAACTTACTTCCTGTGAAAAGTAAAAATGATACGGAGAGTATTATAGTTGTAAACAAGATTGCCGTTCCTGCATATTGTAACACATAAGCAAAAGCATCTACCTGACTTAACTTCATCTTTTTAGCATCAAAATATTTGACAAAAAAGTGTATCGTATCATCAACGGCTACACCTAAAACTATTGCTCCAGCAACTGCTACTCCTAAGTCAATATTTATCCCAAGCCACCCCATAATACCTACTACTAAAACCATCGGTAAAATATTTGGAAGTATAAAAATAAATAGTAATTTTATATTTTTAAAGATGATAATCATCATAAAAGATATTAAAATCATCGCTATACTCATCGAATAGATAAGAGTGTCTGTTACACTTGATTGCATATGAGCAAACATCTTAGTTTGACCATTTATTTTTGCACTATATGATGTATTTTTCCACCAATCCTCAGCCCACTGTATCATCTCTAAATCTTTTGAAGTATCCACAAGATTGACCTGTACAGTTACTCTTAAAAGTCGCTCCTGAGTATCCATCTTGTCATTTATTTCCATACCTTGAGGAAGGCTCATGGAGTAAAGCAGAAGATATTGAGCTACTAACTCATTTGAATCAGGTACCTTATAAAATGCTAGGTTATCACTATTCATAACTTTATTGAACTGTTTTACAACATCTAAAAGTGAAGACATATGTCTAACATCAGAGAATTTTGCTTGAAACTCATCATAAAACTTTTGTACATGATTTAAAAATTCTGGCTCTTTTATTCCATCTTTTTTCTTGCTATCTACTACTATCTCGTAACTCATTGGTCCTGTTAGATTTTCCATTATAAAGTATGTAGATTTTCTTATCTCTACCTCTTTGTCAAAATATCGTATGGTATTGCTATCCACTTTTACCATAAAAAGTCCAGCACCCATCACAACAAAAAGAAGAGTTGTAAATAGCACTATCTTCTTATCATGTGAGATTAAAAATTGTGCATATTTTTTATATCTTTGAGATATCTTTTCACTATCTTCTTCTTTTAAAGTTGGTTTAATCTCTTTATTTAACATCAACAGTAGCGATGGCATAAAAACTACACTTAATATAAAAGCCAAAATCGCACCCGTAGCAGTTGCAATACCCAAAGTAGCAACAGGAACTATCTCGCTAATTCCCAAAGATGCAAAACCGATAGAAGTTGTTAAAGATGTTAGAAATATCGGCAACATATTTTTCCCTATTGTATGTTTTACTGCGGACTCGTTATCCTCCCCTTTTTTACGATACATAAGCCATATAATATATATATGAACAGCATCAGCGATACCAATAGCCACAATAAAAACAGGGATATTTGCCGTAAAGTTATTTAACTTATAACCCAAAAGAACTTGAATAAAAAGTACGATAAGCATAGTCAAAACAACAACAGCCATAGGTATCAAAGCCCCACTAACTCGTTTAAATAGCAAGAACAAGATAATTAAAACACTAACAATAACTAAGGGAGTAAAAAACCCACCATCATCTTGTGCAATAGTTACAAATGAGGTAGTTAAAGGAGCTCCCCCATTTAACCAAAACTTATAGCCATGCTCTTTTATTTCAGGCTCTAATATCTTTTGTATAAGCCCCATAAGCTCAAAACTTATATCTTCACTCTCCCCTGCTTTTGCAACAAGTCTTGCACTTATCATGGTGGTTTTTCCATCAAAACTGATAAGTGAACCCGATACTTGTGGATCTACAACGGCTATATCTCTTCTTTGTTTTAAATATGAGGGTGATGAACTGTCTAGATTTTGTATAAAATCCTCAACGATTATCTCATCTGGGTCATCTTTGTCTGCATAGATATACTGGTATGAAGTTATAGAGTCTACTCTTGTTATGTATTTTGTTTTCCAAAGTTTATCGGTAATTCTCTGCACTACACCTAAAGCTTTTTTGTTAAAAATCCCATTATCATCTTTAAATGCAATAATAAGTGAATCATCATTTCCAAAAGTTAGTCTAAAGTTGTCATAATCACTGAGTATCTTAGAATTTTCACCAAACCAAATACGATAACTTCCCTCAAAACTAAGATTTTTTAAACTTGTTGCTAGAGTTAAAACAAGTAGAGGTATTAAGATAACTATACCCCATTTGTATTTTTGTAGTATGTTTATATATGTTTGCATTTTATTCCTCTTTGTTTAGTTTTGGTAAATCTTTTAAGATTTTTTACTGTTTTATTATTAGTGACATGTTCATATGAAATCTGATTTTTACGAGTCATGCTGTTTTCTTTTGCATTGTATATAGTTATCTCTGTTGCAAAATCTTTAGCTTTTAAAAGTATTGTAGGCATAAAATCAGCCAATGGTCTGTTGTCATTTATCTTATATTTCTTCTTCATCTGTGCCATAGAGTTATTAAAAAGTGCTTGATCTCCTTTACTTCTTATAAGTCCAAAGTTTTTATTGCCCCCTGTTTGTTCATATATGACTTTTGATAATTCTTTTTCAGTTTGGATTAGTATTTGTATCATGTTAATAGTCATAATTTTAACCCTTTTTAACCAATAATATCATCAAAATAGCTTTTAATTCAAAAATATTACAAAAATGAAATATTGTGCATGTTTAATCCAATTCTTGTGAAATATCTTTGATATTTTTAGAATTGTTTCATAATATGAGTCTATTAACAACCCTAATCGACTCATTATTAAAAATACCACCCAAAATCAACCCCAAATACTTCTAAATCATCATTTTTAAGATATCTAATCTTTGTTTTAAACTTATCTTTTATTCTTGTGTTATACTCTAGGCTATATCCATTTTTATCACTATCAAAATCTCGTATAACTCCAGCTACTATATCACTTGAATCAGCATCATTAAACTCAACTCTCACTCCTGCAAAAAGGTCGTCTTGATAAACTATATTGGTAGCATTTATATTGTTTTTATAATACTCTACTATCAAGCCTAAATCTTTTTTCTCCCAAAGACCATAAAGTGTATGTTCAACTCCAACTCCATACTCACTATAATCATCTATTTTGGTATAGTTTTTTACATCTGTGTAAGAGTATTCTAGTTTGTATATTGTTGAGTCTTTTACTATGGTATGGTATGTTATGAACTTATCTACTTGATATAGGTATTGTTTTATTTTACCTAAACTTTGGATTGTATCTCTGTAACTATCATATCCACTTTGAACGATAAAGCTAAAATCTCTTTTTGCAAAATCATCTCTTGAGCCACTATACTTTAGGTAGTAAGTTGGTCTATGTCTATTTTTTTCACTTTCAAAATCTTTGTTGTATGCAAGTGGAAGAGTATTTAGTGGAGATTTTTGATAGACAAAGTTTTGGGCTTCATTATCTAGTTTCATAATGGCTGAAAACTCATCATCATTTTCAAAAAACTTTGAGTATGTTATATTCCAAGCTCCTAACTTTTTATCTTTATCCGTTACATCATCTAAAATATTTTTAGCATTAAAAATATCTGCAGGATTGAAAAGTTCCAATGCTCCCCAAAATTTTATACTTTTTCCTATCGTGATCTCATAAGAATCTCCAAAATATTTATAGTAGAGTTCATTTATCATCACATACTCTCTATTTGTATCATCACTATCGCTCAAGGCTTCTATTTTTACGAAAACTTTGCCATTTGTTACCTCTTTTTCAAGCTCCAACGATGCTGTTGTTGCTTTTTGTGTATCTGTTTTTGATGATAGAGTATTGAAGTATTTTTTATACTCTGCTCCTATATTTCCTTTGATACTTATATCACTTCCAAAGAGTGTTATAGCTATCAAACTAATCGTTAAAAACCTCATCGTTTTAGCTTTCTTTTACTAAAATCACTATCTTTCAAACCTACATTTGTCTGAATATTATTCCATTGCAAAATAGTCTCTTTCGAGTTTTGATGATTTACCATATGTATCTTACCTATAATCCAAACTCCACTATGATTTGTATAGTTTGAAAAAGTAGCAGTTTTTAAAAGCTCACTTTTCCTGTCATAATACTCAATCTTCTGTACCAAAAAATCTTTTTTATCTACCCAACATATCTGTTTTGTATAGCCACTATTTTTATCTTTTGGAACTCTTATGCCCTTGTAACAAGCTTTACCATTTGCCTTACTATCTTCTAGTTTATCATCATATGTATACTCTTGATACTTAGCATTGGCTATATCTTCATAAGAGAACTCACTACCCATAAATGAGCCTGATTTATTTCTACTTGCTATTCTTTTTACTC
>DQSO01000022.1 GCA_015663225.1 Campylobacterales bacterium | reverse complement strand
CTTAGCTTTTTCGTTAAAGTTCTCGATACTTTTTGTTTTAGTTTTTGCCATAAGCTTATATCGTTTTTCCATCTCTAAAACCATATTTGCTAGTGCCATTATCGCTTGTTTTGCTTGAGTGATAACAGGAGTTAAAAGATGAGGGATGTCGTTGTATATAGAAAACTCTAGCATCTTAGGATCTATCATAAGAAACTTTAAATCATCAGGAGAGTTTCTATATAACAAGGAGATAAGCATCGCATTTATGCCAACACTCTTACCGCTTCCTGTTGTTCCTGCGATAAGTAGATGAGGAAGTTTTTTCAAATCCGTTATAAAAGGATTCCCAACTATATCTTTTCCAACAACCATAGTAAGTGGAGATGATGAGTTTATAAACAGATCACTTTTTAAAATCTCTTTAAGATATATCATCTCAGTATCTTTGTTTGGTATCTCTATACCTACTACATCTTTTCCAGGTATTGGAGCTTGTATCCTTATAGTTGTAGCTTTTAGTGCCATAGCAAGATCATCTTGCAAGGTTAAAATCTTTGATACTTTGATATGAGCTGCTGGTTTAAATTCAAAAGTCGTAACAACAGGACCAGAGTAGGTTGTTACTACATCACCCTCTATTTTAAACTGTCTTAGTTTATCAAGTAGGTTTTTTATCTTTTGATCTATCTCTGCTTCATCAATATTTTTCTTTCTTTTTGGAGGGCTTTTTAAAAACTCTAACTTTGGAAGACGAAAGTTTTTTGGTTTATCAACTTTTCCTGTATCCATCTGCTCTAGTAGCTTTCTATTTTCATCTAACTCTCGTACTATCTTTACATGATGAGTTAACTCTTTTGCTTCTACTACTTTTTCATTATTGTTATCTTTTAAATTTATTGTTTTTATTAAATCTTTTTCAACGTCATCAATATTTATATCAATAATACTCTCTTTTTTTTCTGCTTTAGAAGAAAGTTGTTGTGGTTCAAATAGTGGTATATCTATTAGGTCATTTTCATTGTTTTTAGTTAGCTTAACAATTTTGTTAGTTTGATTTACAAATCCTGTTGATATATCTTCTTTCAAAATAGAAAATTTTTCACCAATATTTTCAAAGTTAACTTCAAATAGATGACTACTTGATAGACCAATCATTAAAATAACACCTAAAAATGTACCAAAAGCACCAAAATTACTACTAAGTAGACTATATGTAACTTCTCCTATATATCCGACATTGTTATCAAATATCATTGCTTGAAGAATTAGGATTGATAAGAAAAATGCAAAAATAGAGAGAATAAAAATAGATATATTCTCTATCTCATCATCCTCATCTTTATAAATTTTATAAGCAGGAATTAGTAGTAAAAATGGATATATATAACCAACAAGTCCAAATAGATCTCTATTGAATCCACCAAAAGACTCTCCTAGTTTTCCAACCATAGGCAAATCTTGAAACATGGTTGATATACCCATAAAAAGTAAAACAAAAACAGCCAATGTAAAATAAAACTCTCTCAAACTATATAATCCTTAAAATTATTTGTATAAAAGAGAGTATATCAAAACTATTTTAAGTAATTAAGCAAAGATAATGAGTTTACTTTAGATATTGTAGAAAGCATCGCTTGGTAGTTTAAAGTTAGTTGATTTAGTTTTGTGATTGTTGCTGCAAGGTCAACATCTTCAACTTCACTTTTTAATGTTTTTACATTTAGCTGCATTGCTGAAGCCTTTTCATTTTCAAGTGATAAGCTTTTACTCATAGCTCCTAGTTTTGATTGTTCTGAGTTAAAATGAGCTGAAAATTGATCTAGTGAAGCAATAGCACTTTGTAAACCACTATCTCTAGGGTTCGCTCCTATTGAATTGACATCCATTTTCCCATCTCTTACACTTTGAATAATCTTATCTAAATCTTTAAAAAAATCCATTTGTGCTTTATTTGTTGTTATTAAATCATTTGACATAAAAGATATTGAAGGTGTTGTAGTTGTGGAAAAATCATTTGCATCTTTGTCATAGATAGCAAATTCTATTTTTGTAAGTGAGTTTGATTTATCTTTTATGACTAGTTTTGATTCACTATCTAGTGAAACATCAATAAGTTTTTTAGAATCTTTTATTGCATTGTTAAACTCAGCAAAGCTATTATTTGTTGCTGGTAATTTATTTGAAGTTACCATAGAGATGATATCGTTTAACTGTCCCATTGTCATTTGATCTGCTTGAGTATTAGTTCCATCAGAGTTGAAGATGTCATAATCATCTCCATTTATATTGAAAGTAGAGCTATTTTTTAAATCAATAGTAACATCTTTAGAGTCTCCATTAATATTGGTTAATTGCAAGTTAAATGTTTTATTATTCATCGACCCACCTGCAATATCTTTAAGTAGATCTCTGCTAGTTGCAAACTCTCTATTTGAAAATAGAGGGCTATTTGAGCTAAGTGTTGCACCCTCTTTTTTAAAATAAAAGCTATCCATCTGAAGTGATTCCTCTCTTGTTGTATCAACTCCACTAAAATCACTTTTTGTAAATTTAATAATATTATCATATGTTACAGCACTCAAGTTGGTTTCGGTTGCACTATTGCCACCTTGTAGTCCAACTATCTTTAAATCCAAATTGCTTTTTCCACTTTTTATATCAGTAACCGTAATATTTCCACTACTACTAAGTTGCACATCAACAAACTTGGTAGTGGAAGTATTTCCAAATGATGTTGCTATTGACTCTAATAGATCATTTATGGTACTTTGTGGATTTAAACTCTTTATCGATTTAAAATCAGTTCCATCACCTCTTGAACCACTTATAAAAAAGTTAATATTATCACCAGTTGAATTAGAGATTAAGTTTTCTACTTTATCATCAGCACTTATGATTCTATCTTCATCTTGATGTCTGAGCTGTACATTTGTTGAAATTGTTTTATTAATTTTTGATACACCTTTAAAAAGTTCATCTCCATTTATGCTAAAAGGTACTTTTATATCTTTTGAAATGATAGTTTCTAAGTTTTTATTATTTCCATAGTAGTTACCATTATTGTCAATTGGTTTAACATTTGTACTAGTTCCTGAAAATATATAGATACCATTTATCTTTGTGTTAGCAAGGTTTATCATGTGGTCTCGCTCTTTTTCTAACTCATTTGCAATAGCTTCATAATTGTTACTGTTTAAAGATGAGTTTGCAGCATTTAGTAGTTTTGTTTTAAAGTTTCTTATGGTGTTATCAAATTCACTCATAATCGAATCACTAGCATCAGCTACAAGTCTTGACTGGGAAGTTCTTGTTTTAACCTCTTCTAAGTTCTTAACTTCGAAATCCAATTGCATAGATTTTGAAAAAATATTTCCATCTTCATAAGCATGATTGATATGTTTACCAGAACTAATTTGTGTAGTCACTCGATTTATATCACTATACATCTTCTTATGATCATTTGCAAAGTTCTGATAAAATAGTTGGTTAGTTACTCTCATGGTTACTCCTTGATTGGTAAAGTAATAGCAAAAGCTATACCAAACTACATAAATATCGGCATTTTTGAAAGAAAATATACAATTCTATAAACTATTTAAGAAAAAAATTGTAATATTACTCGAAATTACAAAATAAAAAGGATTAAATATGAAAAAAGCAGAATTTATTGATGCAATTGCATCAAAGACAGGTTTATCAAAAAAAGATACAAATGCAGTTATTGATGCAACTTTAGAGACAATCACTGAAGCACTAGCAGCAAAGAAGAGTGTTAGTTTTATAGGTTTTGGTTCTTTCTCAACAGTTGCAAGAGCTGCAAGAACTGCAAGAGTTCCAGGAACTGATAGAATTATAGATGTACCAGCAACAACAGCAGTAAAATTTAAAGTTGGAAAACAACTTAAAGAAGCAGTAGCTAAAGCATAGTTTTAACTATAATAGTTATATTTAAGGGGATATCTTTTTAGATACCCCTTTTTTATGCCCGAGTGGTGAAATGG
>DQSO01000155.1 GCA_015663225.1 Campylobacterales bacterium | reverse complement strand
TTTTCTCTATATTCATCTTTACTGTACTTTTAAAAAGTTTTCTCTTTCTTTAGTAGAGGATTTGAATTTATTATTTTCTAAATCTTGAAGTATTTCTATTTCCTCATTATCTAAGTTTATTGTATAATCTTTTTCTAACTCTTTTATTGATTTCATTTAATCTCCTTATTTAAGAATATTTTTGTGTATTTCTTGCTTGGAATGATAGTTTTAAATAAAATCTCTTCATCGTTTTCAATGAAAAAGAGCATGAGGGTCACAAGTATTAACCCTTCAATGCCTCTGCTATCAACTCCAATGGGTTTTTAAATACTGTTTCAACTTTTGCATCATTTAGTGAGTTTGTTATCTGCATTCTACATGCACTACATTCGCTACTTACTATATTTGCTTTTGTATCTTTTATCATGTGAGCTTTTGGGATTCCAGCAGCTTTTGCGAAGTGGAACTTCTCTGTTTGCATTGTAACTCCACCAAAACCGCAACATCTATCACTTTCACTCATCTCTTTTATCTGATAAGTTTGTGTTATTAGGTTTCTTGGTTCTTGGTGTATGCCTTGCATCTTTTTTGCATGACATGGGTCGTGATATGTTACTAGGTCAGTTAGATTTTTATCTTTATGGCTTAGTATCTCTTTTAAGTTTGTCTTTTTGTCAAGATATTCTGTTGCCATAAAAACTTTATCTTTTAGTTTTACAGCTCTTGCTTTCCACTTGGGGTTATCGTGATAAAAGTGTTCATAATCTATCTTTATCATAGCACTACAAGTAGCTTCTGGGATGATAATAGCATCTACATCATCTATAAAAGTTTCAAAATACTCTATATTTTTCTTTGATAAAAACTCAACTGTGTCAAAGTCCCCAGTAAAATAAGCAGGAGCTCCACAACAGTGTTGTTTTTTGATAAGATCGACATCTATGTTTAACTCTTTTAGAATTTCAAGTAGAGCCTTACCTGTATTTGTATATGAGTAATTTGCAAGGCAACCTATAAAGAGTGCTACTTTTTTATTTCCACCATTGTCTATAGTATCAGGATGTGAGTTTAAAAAGCTCTTTTTAGCTCCACGAGGTAGAACTCTATTGTTTTTGATGATAGGGAGGTAAAATCTTGACTCCATCGACTCTATCTCTTCTTTTATTTTAAAGCCACAAGTCTGAAAAACATACCCAATACGAGCTAGAAAATCCATAATTTTTCTATGTCTTAAAAGGAAGAAAAATAGTCTTTTGTACCATGCTAATCCAAACTTTTTTCGTATATCATTTCTAACTTGTTCTATTAGCATATCTACAGGAAGTGAGTTTGGACAAACCTCAACACAAGTTGTACATAAAAAACAAGACTCAAAAATATCTTTTACATTTTTATCAAGAGGCAAATCTCCTTTTTGATAAGCAGCCAAAAGATCTAAAAAGCCTCTTGGACTTGTGGTTTCATCAGGATTTACAAGGTGGATTGTACAATCAGGTATGCACTTACCACACTTGATACACTCTTCACTCGTCTTATTAAAATCAAATGTATCTATCATATCGTTTTACTAAATCTCTTATCTTTATCTACCATGTAAGCATCAAATGGCATCGAGATATTTCGTATCAACATTGCACCAGTTGGACTTGCTTTTATCCACTCATCATCTATGCTTACAAGATCTTCATCTATATATATTTGTAACTTATCAATAGCATCAGCAAAATACTCTTTGAAGTTTATGCTAAATAGTTCCTCAACTTTTTTGATATTTAGCTGAAAGTTACTCATAAGTTCCATAATGACATGATTTCTCAGAACATCATCATCATTTAGTTTTATACCTCTAACTGCTGGAAGTATCCCCTCATCAATAGCTGCTTCATAAGCTTTCATATCTTTATGATTTTGAACATAATAATCACGACCTTCACCAATACTTGTAAGTCCTACTCCTATCAAATCAGCGCCACCTTTAGTAGTATATCCTTGAAAGTTTCTATGCAATTGATCTTTTTCTATAGCTTTAAATAGCTCATCTTCAGGTTTAGCAAAATGATCCATACCTACCATCTTATAGCCATGGCTTTCAAAAAAGTCTATAGAGTATTTTAAAATCTCTAGTTTTACTGATGGATGAGGAAGTGTTGTTTCATCAATCTTTCTCATAGTCTTCATAAGCCAAGGAACATGAGCATAGTTAAATACTGCATATCTATCTGCATCAAGTGAGTGAGCAAGGCTCAAAGTCTCTTTAAAAGTTTCAAAACTTTGATAAGGAAGACCGTAGATAAGGTCAATATTTACCGATCCAACTCCTCCATCTCTTGCTATTTTTATCGCATTTTGAGTTACTTCATAAGATTGAACTCTATGAACTGCTTCTTGTACTTTTGGGTTAAAATCTTGCACTCCAAAACTAATACGGTTAAATCCAGCCTCTTTTAAGACATCCATATGTTTAGTTGTAAAAAACCGAGGGTCTATCTCGCAACTTATTTCAGCTTCATCACTAAAGTTTTTAAAATGGCTTCGTATCAAGTCACAAACTCTTTTTAACTGTACCTCATCAAAAAATGTAGGAGTACCACCACCAAAGTGAAGTTGTAAAACCTCTCTTGAAGCATCTAGATGTTTT
>DQSO01000041.1 GCA_015663225.1 Campylobacterales bacterium | reverse complement strand
ATTGTCGTTTGGTGTTTTTTTACCGTTTCTAAATTCTTTTAAAATCTTATTAAAATCAAATTCTATATCTTCTTTCATTGTCAATCCTCGATATTATTTTATCAGATTGACACGGAATTTTTAACACTCCCCTTTACAACAGTTGACTTTCAAGTTGTAGCAAGTATAGCTAAGACTATACTTGAGTTCTTAATACTTCTTTATATGCACTTAGTGCTTTGTTTCTTACTTCTAGCATCACCTTCATACTAAGTTCTGCTTTATCCATTGTGATTGCAGCTTGATGCAGATCTTTTACACTCCCTGTTGCTATTGAGGTTAGTGCCTCTTCGCCTTTGTGTTGTAGTGTATTTACTTCATTCATAGTGTCTTTTAAAACACTCATAAAATCAGCACCGCCATTTTGATCATTTTGTTTTATCTGTTCACTGTTTTGCAGTGATATTTTAGAAATTGAACTTAAATTAATCATCTATCACTATCCTTTCAGTAAATCTATTGCACTTTGTGCCATTGACTTTGATGTTTGGTATGCTGCTACATTTGCTTGGTAGGCACGAGTTGCTTCTACTAAATCGGCCATCTCTATTACAGGATTAACATTTGGCAATGATATATAGCCATTTGCATCTGCATCTGGATTTTGTGGGTCAAATCGTAACTTAAATGGTGAATCATCTCTAACAACTTTATCAACAACCACTCCAGTAAGTGAAGGTTTTGCAAACAGTGAGTTATCTTTATCACCTATTTGATTTGCATCTTCCAAAAATCCACTACCATTTTTTATCTGAGTATTTAACATATCATCAAAATCAACTGCTTTAAAAACAACTTGTTTTCTTCTATATGGTCCACCCTCTTCTGTTCTAGTAGTGTTTGCATTTGCGATATTTGAACTTATCATATTTATACGAAATCTTTGAGCACTTAACCCATATCCACTTATATCAAATCCACTTAAAAAGCCCATAACTTACCTTTTACCTATTGTACTTTGCTTGAAGCATCTATAACACTCTTAAATATCATCGACTCTTTTTTCATCGCTGACATCGTAGCATTGAACATAATCTGATTTTTACTCATCTGAGTAGTTTCCACATCTAAATCAACTGTATTTGCATCATTTCTTGCACTATGAGAAGAGCGAAGGAAAAAGTCTGCATGCAAGGAGTTAGATTGTTTTAAGTCCATGTGCATAGAGTTAGTTGTGGCTAATCCAAGTTCCTCCTCGGTCGAACCATATAACTTGTTTGCCTCTTCCAATAGTACATTTTCAAAACTTATATCTCTAGCTTTATAGTACGGTGTATCTATATTTGCTATGTTTGAGCTTATTAAGTTTTGTCTAACAGCTCTAAAGTCCAATGCTTTAGATGCTATCTCATGCGCATGTGAAATCTGCAAACTCTCTCCTTTGGCTATTCAAATAATTTACAGCAATATCTGTTCCATATTTAAACTATTTTAATTGGTTAAGTATTTTAGCATAAATATTAAATTAATCAAAATTATTTGAACTTATGCATACTTTTATTAGGATAAAGACTAGAGAGTCTTCTGCATATTATTGACAATTAGGCTATATTCGCCTATAATATATAAAGTATAAAAAAGGTGTAACTATGAAAAATATAGATACTGTTGATACTAATGATCTAGTTAGATTTAACCCAAATAAATACTCTAATAATCTTTTTTGGCAAACAAATGGAATAAGTGAGCAAAAAGTTTATTCAATCATTTCAAATTATTTAACAGGCTTTAAATATATTTAATTAAACCTATCTTTATAAGAACATTTTTGACACAACTCTTCTATCGCTTTTGAGTTTTTAAAGCCATTTAGTATATTTTTGGCTCTATTATCATGTAGGATTTTTTCTAATGTACTATCATGTAGATTACCTAGTTTTATAACTCCATCACAATCCAAACAACATGGGACGACCTCTCCACTAGCTAGTATGGCGATATGAGATTGTAACCCTTGACAAGTTCCATCTCCGTATATTTTATTATCAAGTGTTGGCCATTGGAAATAGTTGTCAAAATGTAGTAAGATTTTTGAACTTAGTCGTATAGTTTTGGGTTTGTTCGTGTATATCTCTTCTTCATCTAACTTAACATCAAAATAGGATGATAATAACTCAAATAGATTTTTATTGTATGCTTTTTCACTTATTTGCTCATCTAAATTCCAAACTCTAAGATTGATAAACTGTTCTTTTTTATTTTTTATTTTATAGCTACAAAACTCTAAAATAGTTTGCATATATTTTTCAAATATTATATTTGAGTCATTTTTATTGTAACTATTTAAAGAGATATTTATTTGTTTTACAGGAGGTGAAAAAAGAGTTTCAAACTTTTGGTTTTTTAAATAGTAACCACTTGTTGTTAAAACTGCTTTTAAATTGTATTTTTGCATGAGAGATAAATATGCATCAAGATTTGAAAGAGTAAGTGGATCACCTACGACATGACAAGCTATCTCTTTAGTAAATAGTGAAGCTTGTTTTATCACATCTTCAAAAAAATTTAAATCCATTGTATGTGATGGTAAGTTTTTTGTAGGACAAAATGAGCAGGTCAATCCACATATATTTGTCAGCTCAATATATATTCGATAGAACTTCACTCTCTGTCCAGGTTGAGTATATACGATGCAAATATAGATAAAACAACATAACAAGAGAAAAAATATATGCCAACTTGAACTTTTGCATCAGTAAACTCATCTGAACTTAAAGATAAATTTGCAAGTAATAAAGATATAACAAACACATCTGCCATCGACCATTTCCCTATAAAATCTATATATTTTATATCTACTTTCATAGTTGTACTGATATATAGAGCTATTGTTTTTACAAGAGGTATTATCATGCTAAAAACCGCCACCATAACTGATACTAAGTAGTTTTGCAAAATCCATAACTTTTCAATAGTGCTATATATACTTTTAGTGTCATATTTAAATATTGTATAACCAAAGATAGGTAGTTCTTTAAAAATCTCGATACTCATAATAGGAGCAAATACTCCAACAAACCATGATACAAGTGCGACTGTTATTATCGATATGGTAAAAACTTCTTTGGTTGAGATAAAATATGTCATAAAAATCAATCCAACTCCAATAAAAAATAGAAGTTTATAAAAATCCATATCCACTTTATAAGTTGTAGGCTTTTTATCTACCTCATTTTTAAATATGGGTATAAGCTTATCTATATAGTTATCTATCTTATTTTCTATCTTGTTGTTTTGGGCATTTTTATATATCTCATCGTCATATTTAAGTGAAAACTGATAAGTTTTATAAGCTGTAAAAGTGATAAATATAACTATGAGAATTGAAGATATATAGGAAAGAAATTGTCTATTCAAATCTATTTTTTGTTTCTCTTTTTTGAAGCTTTTGCTAGTTTTGCTTTCTTTTTTGCTTTTGCTTTTGCTTTTGCTAGATTATCTTGTTTTCTTGAGTTTATCAGTTGTTTATCAACCTTTTTTTCCTCTTGATTGTACGACTGTTTCATCGTTGCTTTTTCTCTATTTCCATAAAATGCGAGTTTGTCGCCAGTTGTTGTATCAATACTTGATAAATTTGCCCTTGCCATAGGTTGTTCCTAGTTTTTTCTGATTATATGGAAGTAGACTTAAAATACTCTACAATCCTCTCTTTT
>DQSO01000092.1 GCA_015663225.1 Campylobacterales bacterium | reverse complement strand
TCTAAATCAAAATTTGATAGTGAGAAAAAAAGCCATCTACTTAACCCCTCTACTATCAATAATCTAGCCTATATCATCAAATCATTTTTTAACTATTTGATAGACTATTATAATTACCCTAAAAATCCATTATCAAGCTACAAGGCTTTAAAAACTAAAGAGCATTCAAATACCAAGTCACTTGATAGGACTGAACTTTTAGATATTTTGAAGCAGGCTAAAATGGATTATCTTGATATTCTATCAAGGTCAGACAAAGTAAAAAAGCATTTAACCAAGTTAAGAAATTATCTTATCTTTGGGTTACTTGCTTTATCTCTAAGAAGAGAGGAAGTAGTAAATATCAAATGGGATGACCTACAAGAAGATAGTTTTTTCCTTATACAACAAAAATGAGGGTCATACAAGTATATACCTATTCCCTCTTGATTGCTTGATTTCCTATTAAAGTATAGGGCTGAAAAAACAGATCATAAGTTTTTGAGTGCTTATATTTTCACTCCATTTTCTAACTCTTTTTCAGGTAATCTGAAAAAGCCAATATCTGCTGATTATATTATGGAAATAACCCAAAAAATATGTAACAGATTACACATAGAAAAAAAGATAACCCCTCATAGTTTTAGAAAAACTTTTATAGAGTTATCTTTGAATAAAAATGAGAACTACAACAATATCATGAATGCTACAGGTCATAAGACTTCACAGATGATAAGGTATTATGACTATAGGGATAAGGTTAAAAATAATGCTATCAATAGCTTTTGAGATATTTTTTAAACTTCCTTACTTGATAAAAAACCACACTATCAAAATACTAGCCAAAATCAACAAAATCAAAAACACCACCATATACATCTTCACAGCATAGTACTTTTGCACCCATTCAGACTTTTCATTTTGGACAATATCATATTTTTTAATCCACTCTTCTTTTTCTTTTTTCTCTTCAGTTTTCAACAGTGCATATTTTTGGCTTTGTTCTTCTTTTACTTTGATGATGGCTTCTTTTTGTTTGATGGTTTTTTCTAGTTCCGCTTCCCTGTTTGAGACTGTTTCTAAACTGTTTGAAGACTGTTTAGAAACAGTCTTACCATTCCCTACTTTTGGGCTTGTTCAAAATTTTAAAACAGTTTTTTCAGAGCCAAACTCTTTGTAGTATTTGAAGATTTGTATATCATTATCATCAAATACCCTTTTGTTTTTTACAAACTGTTTTGAAACAGTTCAGACAGTTTTTAGCACTTCATAAATAAGTGTTTTACTATAGCTTTGTGCCTGTAAGTCTTTAATAGTATGGTGCATAAAAACAATTTTAGAGAATAAGAAACAGTTTTTAAAACTGTTTGACTACTGTTTTATACTCCAAAACCTCAAAAATGCAAAACAAAATCTCAAAATCTTCAAGGAGTTTTTAAAAGGCTTGCAAAATCACTTCTGTTTGATTTTAAGTTTTTATACCATACAGACATCATAAAAACATATAAAATCTAAATATGGGCTATTTTTATGAGTTTTAGAGCTATATCTATTATGGAGTGAATCTATAAAAGTTACTTCCCTTTTAAAACAAATTTTTCAAAGAAAACCACACCTAAAAGTTAAGCCTTATTAACTTAGTAGTTTTGCTACTTTAATAGTTTCTTTAGTTTACAGATTTTTAGATGGCTTAGGTTGGAGGTGTAGAGAAAGTAAGTGAGACATTTATGATACCAAAGGAGACAAATTTGATACCAAATGAGACATTTGTGATACTTTAGAGAGACAAATATGATACCAAGTGAGACACTTTTGATACTTAAAGAGACATCTTTGATACCAAAAGAGCAAATAAAAATTTGACTGTCTCACTTAGATAGATACAATACTTTTAATATTCTTTTATTTTTACTTATGGAGTCAAAAAAAGAGCTTGTTATCAAGTCTAACAGTCTTATAGATATGCAAACAGATTTAAGCCTAATGCAGTTAAAGGTTTTTACTAAAATTATTATGTGTACTGTTAAAAATCCTCATGCAGAATTTTATAGATTCTCTATGAAAGAGTTGTTAAAAGATTTTCATATAGAGAGTAAACACCATACAGCACTTAAAAAAGCCACAGCAGGGATGATAAAAGCAGTTATACTTAAAAAACAAAATGGGGAAGTGCAACTACCACTTTTTACTAAAGTAGTCTATGATAGTGGGGTTGTAGATATGTATTTACATTCTGATTTGAAACCCTATATCTTAGATATTAAAGAGAGATATACCAAGTACTTTTTTCAAAGTATTACAGGGCTAAACAGTATGTATTCTATGAGAATTTATGAACTCTTAAAACAGTATGAGTTTAGAAGCAGTAGAAGTTTTGAATTAGAAGAGTTAAGATTTTTACTCAACATTACAAAAGGGAAGTACAGTAAATATACAGACTTCAAAAAAAGGGTACTTTTATCATCTCAAAAAGAGCTACTAGAAAAAACAGATATATCTTTTAGTTTTGAAGAGATTAGAGAAAGAAGAAAAGTTGTAAGGCTTGATTTTAAAATCATCTCTCAACACAGACAAGAGCCAAGCACTTCAAAAACTGTTTGAAACAGTTTGCAAAACACTTTTAATCATAGTTTAGAAACTGTTTTAAAAACAGAGCTTTTTTTGACTAACAGACAGATACAAACTGTTTGCAAACAGTTTGATAAAGAGTACCTACAGAGAAATATCAGTTACACCCTAAAACAAAAGAATATTAAAAATCTAGCAGGGTATTTTATGAAAGCTTTAGAGCTTGATTATGGGCAAACTCTTTTTATGCAACAAGAGCAAAAAGTCCAACATAAAAAACAGGCTACTCAAAAACTACAGGAAGAGCAAAAAGAAAAAGAGATAAGAACAGAGGAAGAGAGAGTTAAAAAACTCAAAATTGAAGAGTTTATAGTTAACAGGGAAGAGGAAGTTATAGAGGTGCTACCTCAAT
>DQSO01000125.1 GCA_015663225.1 Campylobacterales bacterium | reverse complement strand
TACGGAGTCTCTATGGAAGTAAATCTTGTTACTGAAGCACTAAAGTTTTTGGTGCTTGGCATGAGTGTAGTTCTACTATTTTTAGTACTTATGATAAATGTGATAAAAGTACAAACCAAATTAATAGCTAAGTTTTTCCCTGAAGAAAAATCATCAGTTGTAAAGAAAACTACTGCTGCAACTCCTCAAAGTAGTGATAAAAGTAAGATAATTGCTGCAATTACGGGTGCTTTGATACATCATAATAATCATAAATCATAAAAAAAGAAATTTTAAAAGGAATTATATAATGGCAAAAAAGTTTATAGATATTATGGACACAACTTTTAGAGATGGATTTCAATCTGTCTTTGGAGGACGAGTTCTTATGAAAGACTTCTTTCCTGCGGTAGAAGCTGCAAAAGAAGCGGGTATTACTCATTATGAATTTGGTGGTGGAGCTAGATTTCAATCTCTATACTTTTATCTACAAGAAGATGCATTTGAGATGATGGATAAGTTTAGAGTAGTAGCTGGACCAGATGCAAATCTTCAAACACTAGCTCGTGGTATAAATACTGTTATGTTAGATACTGGAAGTCGTGAGCTAGTTGATCTTCATGCAAAATTGTTTGCAAAACATGGAACTACAACAATTAGAAACTTTGATGCACTAAATGATGTAAAAAATCTTGAATATAGTGCTGATTGTATAAAAAAATATGGATTAAACCATGAAGTTGTTGTAACACTTATGGATCTGCCACCAGGATGTTCGGGTGCTCATGATGTTGCATTTTATGAAAAAACTTTAAGAGATATTCTTGATAGTGATATGCCTTTTGACTCTATATGTTTTAAAGATGCTAGTGGTACTTCTTCTCCTCATAAAATACATGAAACGATTAAAATGGCTAGAAAATTACTAGGAAATGATACTCACATAAGACTTCATACTCATGAGACTGCAGGTGTATCAGTAGCTGCATATCTTGCGGCACTTGAAGCGGGAGCTGATGGTATTGATCTTGCTGCAAGTCCTGTTAGTGGCGGAACTAGTCAACCTGATATTTTAACAATGCTACATGCAACAAAGGGAATGAATTATGACCTTGGTGGATTAGAAATATCTAAGATATTACAATACCAAGAGACTCTAAAAGATTGTTTAAGTGATTATTTTGTTCCACCTGAAGCTACACAGGTTTCACCACTTATACCATTTTCACCAATGCCAGGTGGTGCACTAACCGCAAATACTCAGATGATGAGAGATAATAATACACTTGATAGATTTCCAGAAGTTATAAAAGCTATGCAAGAAGTAGTTGAAAAAGGTGGATATGGAACTTCTGTAACTCCTGTTAGTCAATTTTACTGGCAACAAGCTTATGCAAATGTAATGTTTGGTCCATGGAAGCAAATAGCTCCAGGTTATGGAAAAATGGTACTTGGTTATTTTGGTAAAACTCCAGTTGAACCAGATGCAGAAGTTATTAAGTTAGCAAGTGAGAAACTAAAGTTAGAACCAACAACTGAAAACCCTCTGGATATTGCAGATCGTGATCCTAGAAAAGGATTTAAAGTATGGGCTGAGAGATTGGAGATAGAAGGAATTGCTTTAACAGAAGAAAATATCTTTATCGCAGCAGCTTGTGATGAAAAAGGAATAGCATTTTTAAAAGGTGATAGACCACTAAATATAAGAAAAATTAGTGAGATGGAAGATAATAAAGAAACAATAAAGGGAGATTTTATCGGTATGGCAAATGGAAATTATACAGTAGTAGTAGACGGACAAAAATTTAGTGTACAAGTAGCAGAGGGTGGGGCAGATATTCAAGTTACTCCAGCGCCAGAAGCTCCAGTAGCAGCAGTTGCACCAGTGGCAACAACAGGTGGTACAGAAGTAAATGCGACTGTAGCAGGTAGTGTATGGAAGATAGTTAAAAATGTTGGTGATGATGTAAAAGCGGGTGAAACTATCATGATACTTGAGGCTATGAAAATGGAAATAGAGATTGAAGCTCCATGTGATGGTAAAATATCTTCAATAACAGTTGCACCAAATGACTCTGTAAATGATGGTCAAGTATTAGCTACTATATAGCCTAAAGGAATTAATTTATGAAAAAAATATTAATAGCTTTTTTATTTAGTTTCTTGATATTTGGAACACTTTTACAAGCAAGTGGTTCACCACAGGGAGATGCAGAGAGTGAAAAAAAGCCTTATAAATCAAAAACTATTGGACAATTAGCTACAAGTTTTTGGGAAACGACAGGTCTAAATGCTTTTATAAATCCGAGTGATGGTATTATGACAAGTGAGCCTAATCCTAAGGATATAAGAGAAATGACTGTTTTTGAACAGACATTTGGGCGAATTATCATGATATTGATAGTATTTATACTATTTTATTTAGCAGTTGCTAAAGGGTTTGAACCACTTCTACTTATACCTATAGCATTTGGTGGGCTTTTGGCCAATATACCACTTGCTGGTATGGCTGGTGAGCATGGAATGCTTGGTATTATATATAATATGGGTATCGCAAATGAGTTCTTTCCACTCCTAATCTTTATGGGTATTGGAGCTATGACGGACTTTACTCCATTACTCGCGAACCCTAAAACAGCACTCCTTGGTGGTGCTGCACAATTTGGTATCTTTGGATCACTTGTTGGTGCTGTTCTGATTGGTTTTGATATTCAAGATGCAAGTGCTATTAGTATTATTGGTGGAGCTGATGGTCCTACTTCAATATTTATAGCAAATCGTCTTGCACCAGATATGCTTGGAGCTATCGCAGTTGCTGCATATTCATATATGGCACTTGTACCAGTTATCCAACCTCCTATAATGAGAGCTCTAACTTCAAAAGAAGAGAGACTCATCAGAATGCCTGCACTAAGAAAAGTACATAGATTAGAGAAGCTATTTTTCCCTAT
>DQSO01000185.1 GCA_015663225.1 Campylobacterales bacterium | reverse complement strand
TTTAATATTTTTTACTCTTGTTCCGATGTTTAACTCTGTAAAATCTTCGCTTTTAGTTATAGTTTCAATCCCTCTTACTATCGCAGGGGCTTCATGGATTTTACTGATACTTGACTATCATACATCAATGCCCGCGATGATGGGATTTATGCTTCTTTCGGGTGTTATAGTTAATAATGCAATCTTACTAATCCACTTTGCACTTGAAAAGATAGAGCAAGGGAAAAGTGCAGTAGAAGCGATGAAAGAGAGTATCATGATAAGAACAAGACCAGTTCTGATGACTGCTCTTGCCGTTTCTGCTGGTATGATACCAGTTGCTCTTGGTTGGGCGATAGGGTTAGAAAGACTTGCACCTTTGGGAGCAGTTGCTATTGGTGGGCTTATCGTTGGAACATTTTTAACTCTTGTTTTTATCCCTCTTGTTTTTGTTTGGAGTTATAAAACTTCTGCTGATAAAGTAGATAATAATTAGCTCTGTAAGTAACAGGATAAAGTGTACAGCATATACTTTATCGCTGTTAGTTGTAATAGTGAAAAACTGATTGATAACTTTGTAAAATAGAAAACTAATTAACATTCCAGATAAGTTTCCTAGCTGTTTTGATATATCAACAAGGCTTAAAAGCTTGTTTTTTCTAAGTAGTAGAGTCTCTGCTCGTAGAAGATATGAACCAAACATAAAGGTCAACTGATAACCTGTATAGATTAAAAGTGCAGTCATATATTCAAATGGTTTAAAAAGATAAAATAGCACTATAAATAGTATGATAAACTCAACTGCAAGTGAGATTTTAAAGAAGTATTCTATGTTTAAAATCTTCTCATAAAACTTAGCAACTACTGTCATCCCAATAGCTAGTAAAATCCCTCCAATAGAGTATATCGAAGGGTTAAGAGGAGAGTAGATAGTAAAGATACTACCTACTGATAATCCTAAAAAAAGAGAGTTAAAAAACTTGTATTTTATAAACTCTCTTGGTTTTAGTTTAAGATTAGAAAGAAGCATCTATTCCTACATAAAATGCTCTTGGACTTGTTGCATAGCCATCAATACTTTGGTAGTATTTATTACCTATATTGTCAACTTTTAAGTAAACAGTTGTTTTATCATTTATCTCATAGTTTGATACAAAGTTAAATAGTGTGTAGTTACCAGTTTTTGCAGATATATCATGAGTACCGTAGGTATATTCGATTCTATCACCGATATATTTAGAACCAATACCTAGGTGAAGTTTTGATATACCATAGTAGTCAATATTTGCTTTTAGAGTCTCTTTAGCTCTTCTTTGCAGATCAAATCCATCTTTATCTTTAGCAGAAAGTTTTGTATATGCTAGTGTGATAAGTGTATTATCTGTGATATTAGTGTTGTACTCAAGCTCATAACCTTTTATAGTTGAAGTACCATTAAGATTTTCATATCCATCAGTCCAATTTTTATACACTATCATGTCAGATATTTTTGTTTTAAAGTATGTAGCTTTAAACTTATTATACTCAAGTGTGATGTCATATGATTTTGTATTTTCTGGATTTACAATTTTCCAAGTAGGTTGATTATAAAGATTATAAAGTGTTGGTACATTGTATGAAGTTCCATAGTTTGCACTTGCTACAAAATCTTTAATAGTTGTATAAAAGTGCTTTATACCTATTTTACCTGTTGTTTTATTATTAAATGTATCATATTTATCATATCTTAAAGATTCAGTAATAATAGTGTTTCCATCACTAAATTTGTTATTATTTGATATAAATATACCATTATTTTTATACTCTTTGTTTATATCATTGGCATGAGAGAAAGTCTTTCTATCAGCTCCTATTGTGAAAAAATCATCTTTGTTGTAAGATGATGTTGAAGTGAAACCATACTCAGTTACTTCTCCGTCAAATTCACTTATATTTCCTGTATTGCCACTTTCTCTATCAAACTTTGATTTTTTGGCAAATATATTTACTACTGAAAGAGAGTTTATATGCTCAAAGTTTATAGATGAAAAAGTCTCTTTTGATTTTGCACTGTAGTCTTTATTATTTGCTTGTTGTATTGGTGTTGACCCCCAAGGACCACTGTCATAATCACTGTTTGAATCAATAATAGTATGAGATATATCAACTCTGTTATTGTTTAGAATATAACCAGCTTTTATGGAAGTTGTTCTACTTTTAAATCTATCATCTTCAAGCGTATCTATATCAACTCCTCTTGGAGCTTTGGCTGTAAATCCATCAGTTTTAAGATTATTTGCATTTAGATTTATATAGTAGTTATCAGCTTTATAGTTAAGAGTTCCACCTAGTATATTTGTTTTAAAACTTCCTGTAGATGCCAAAAGATTACCTGAAAAACCCTCTTTTGCTGAGTTTGTTATGATATTTATAACACCAGCACTAGCATCAGCTCCCCATATACCACTTTGAGCCCCTTTTATAACTTCTATCTGTTTGATATTAGTTATTAAAAGATTTGAAAAGTTTGCTCCACTTAGACTTGTGCTATCATTGTATCTTATACCATCTATTAGAACTAGAACTCTTTTAGAATCCATTCCTCTTACTTTTAAAGATGTTGCTTGACCGA
>DQSO01000017.1 GCA_015663225.1 Campylobacterales bacterium | reverse complement strand
TTTATAATTTATAACTCAAATACTAGAGAAAACTTTTATAAAAAAAGTGGATTTGAGTATAAAATCGCTACTGGTTCATTTTCAAAAAGTGAGTTAGTTATCTATAAAAATGAAATATATAATCTTAACTTATCAACAATTTTCCTACTAATAAATAAAAATAGTTCAAATAGACTTCAGAAAAAATCATATTTAAAACCAAAATCTGATTTTGCTTGGGATATGAGTATTGTAAATGCACTCTCAAATATAGCAAAAGTATCCTCATATGAGCTTCAAAATCTAAATCAACAACTTGAAATTAAAGTAGCAACAGAGATTGAAAAAAATCTTAAAAAAGATGCTATTTTAATTCATAATGCAAAATTAGCACAGATGGGTGAGATGATGAGTATGATAGCTCATCAGTGGAAACAGCCACTAAGTGCTATCAGTGCTACTTCTTCAGGACTGCATATTAAGATTGAGTTAGATATGTATGAGAGAGGCTTTTTTCTATCTTCACTCGCTAAGATAGAGGAGTTTGTAAATCACCTCTCTTCAACTATTGATGATTTTTCAAACTTTTTTAAACCATCTAAAAAGAGAGAAAATATTAAGCTTTATAAAATAGTAGAAAAAGCAATGACAATCGCTTCTTATTCTCTTACAAAACACTCTATAAAAGTAGAAAAAAATATTGATAATACAATAAGTGTCAACACACATATAAATGAACTAGTGCAAGTTATTCTTAATATAGTTAAAAATGCTGAAAATATTTTGATGGCAAGAGATATAAAATCTCCACTTATTATTTTTAAAACATATAAAAAGGAGAATCAAATATACTTAGAAATTAGTGATAATGGTGGAGGGATTGATGAAAAAATTATAGATAAAATATTTGAACCATATTTTTCAACAAGAGCTACAAAAGATTCGACAGGACTTGGTCTTTATATGTCACAATTAATAGTCCAAGAGAGTCTAAATGGAAAACTTTTGGTAGAAAATAGTGAAAATGGAGCAGTTTTTAATATCGTTTTAGTATAATTATTTTTTAAAATATAAAAGGATTCTGATGAAAAAAATATTGTTTACACTGTTTGTACTACTTTCAACACTTACACTTCAAGCAAAAGTTTATGCTACTGTTGAGGGAATAGATATTGTTGATGAAGATTTAGAGATGATTATTAAAATGTCACCAGCAGGGCAGATGATTATGGCTCAAGGTGGTCTAAAATCACTTCCCAAAGAGCAATTAAAAGAGATGATAGATGCTGCTATTGATAATAAACTATTTATAAAAAAAGCATTTGCTGATGGTGTTGCTAAAGATGATCAGTATATTAGAATGATTAAAAAAATAAAAGATGATTTAGCATTAGATATATATTTAAAAGGTCTAATTAAAAAAATTAAAATAGATGATAAAGAGTTAAAAAGTTACTATGAGAGTCATAAAAATGATTTTACTGCAAAAGTAGATGAAAGAAAAGCTAGACATATTTTGCTTAAAGATAAAAAAGCTGCTAAAGATATAATCAAAGCACTAAAAAAAGCAAAAGATGTAAAAGCTGAGTTTATAAAGTTAGCTAAAGAAAAATCAACAGGTCCTAGTGGAAAAGATGGTGGAGATTTGGGTTGGTTTGATGCATCTCGTATGGTTCCAGAGTTTGCTAAAGCAGCATTTGCACTTAAAAAAGGAGAATATACAAAAAAACCAGTAAAAACTGACTTTGGTTATCATGTCATATATCTTGATGATAGTAAAAAGAAGGGTACGATTGCTAAGTTTAAAGATATTAAAGATCAGTTAAAAAAGAAGTTGCACTCTATTGCTGTGAAAAAGCTTTTTGATGATCTGAGATTAGAAGTTAGAAAAGATGCAAAAATATCGTATAAATAGGATCTTAAAATGGGTAGATTAGTAAAAGAGATAGGAACTGGTGTAATAAGTGGAGTAAAACTAACAAGACTTTTTGAAATAGCAAAAGAGGATGGTTTTGCAATTCCTGCTGTAAATGTAGTAGGAACTGACTCAATAAATGCAGCACTTGAAGCTGCAAAAGATGTTAATTCTCCAATAGTGATACAACTTTCACAAGGTGGAGCTTCATTTTATGGTGGAAAAGGACTTGATTCAAAAACTGCTGGAGTATTAGGAGCAGTTAGTGCAGCAAAGCATGTTCACCTTTTATCAAAAGCTTATGGAGTACCAGTTATCCTGCACACAGATCATGCTTCTAAAAAACTGCTTCCTTGGATTGATGAGCTTTTAAACTACTCAAGAGTACATTTTGCAGAGACTAAAGAGCCTCTTTTTAGCTCACATATGCTTGATCTTTCAGAAGAGAGTTTAGAAGAAAACTTGTCATATTGTGAGAACTATTTAAAACAGATGAGTGCTATTGGTATGACTTTAGAGATAGAACTTGGCATAACTGGTGGAGAAGAAGATGGTGTTGATAATACAAATGTAGATAATTCACTCTTATATACTCAGCCAGAAGAAGTGAATGAAGCTTATGAAAGACTTTTAAAAATCAGTGATATGTTTACAATAGCTGCATCTTTTGGAAATGTTCATGGAGTATACAAGCCTGGAAATGTAACTTTAGAACCTACTATATTAGATAACTCACAAAAATTTATTGTAGATAAACACTCTTTAAAAACTGATAAGCCTGTTAGCTTTGTATTTCATGGTGGAAGTGGAAGTAGCCTTGAAGAGATAAGAGAAGCTATAAGTTATGGTGTTGTTAAAATGAATATTGATACAGATACTCAGTGGGCATTTTGGGATGGTGTAAAAGAGTATGTTAACTCTAAGTTTGACTATCTTCAAAGACAAATAGGAAATCCAGATGGAGAAGATAAGCCAAATAAAGGTTATTATGACCCAAGAAAATGGTTAAGAAATGGTGAAGTTGCTATGAAAAATAGACTAAAACAAGCCTTTGAAGATTTAAACTGTATTGATAGAAATTAAACCAAGTATAGTAGAAGATTTTACCTTTAGGGGTAGAAGATTTTACCTAAAAAGAGATGACTTAATTCATCCTCTTTTTAGTGGTAATAAAGCTAGAAAATTCCACTACTTTTTTGATAAAGATTTAACTTCTTATCAAAAGATAATCTCTCACGGTTCATCGCAATCAAATGCAATGTTTTCACTATCTCAACTAGCAAAACTTAAAAAATTAGAGTTTGATTATTATTGTTCACATCTTAGTTCATATGTAAGAGATAATCCACATGGAAACTATAAAATGGCATTAAAAAATGGCATGAATATATATGAGGGTGAACCCCCTCAAATTTTTAAAGATAATGAACTATTTGTACCAGAAGGAGGCTATTTTAAAGAAGCAGAATATGGTATAAAAATATTAGCCAATGAGATAGAGCAGTGGGTTAAAGATAATAGTAAGAAAATAGATATATTTTTACCATCAGGTACGGGAACAACTGCACTATATCTACAAAAAAACTTAAAAGATATAAAAGTTTATACAACTTGTTGTGTAGGAGATAGTGAGTATTTAAAAAAAGAGTTTTTTGGACTTTGTGGTGATGAGTTACAACATCCTATCATCTTAAATACTCCAAAAAAATATCACTTTGCAAAGTTATATAAAGAATTTTATGAGATCTATAAAGAGCTTAAAATAGCTGGTGTTGAGTTTGATATGCTATATGACCCAAAAGGCTGGATAACTTTAGATATACATAAAAATAGCTTTCAAAATGATATTATGTATATACATCAAGGTGGTATATTGGGTAATATTACTATGTTAAAAAGATATGAGAGAAAATATAACTAATCAACTCTGTCTAGTTTGAACACTTTTTGCATGCAAATAATAACAAAAGATAAAAATTATTATTAGTCTATTTTTCACATGAACTCCTTTTCTAATCTTTGCTTTTAAAAAAGTATTAAGTTAGAAAAAAGTAAAGACTTTTGCTACTCTTATTATAACATAGATAATTTTATAGAGACTACACTACAGATGCTTACTTAATCTGTATTTGATATAATAAAAAAAACTTAAAGGAACTATTTTGCTAATACTAAATAGTAGTGATAAAGATTTTAACAAGCAGTTTGAGATATTACTAAGTCGTGGAAAGATGGATATTGATTCAGTTTCTCTAACTGTATCTACTATAATAAATGAGATAAAAACAGATAAAAACAAAGCTCTTTTTGCACATATATCAAAGTTTGATAACTGGACACCAAAATCTGATAATGATTTAGAAATCTCACAAGATAGTATGAAAAAAGCTTATAAAAATATAACTACTGAGTTAAAAGAAGCACTTCGCTTAGCATATAAAAGAATAG
>DQSO01000057.1 GCA_015663225.1 Campylobacterales bacterium | reverse complement strand
ATGTGCTGGTTGTCATGGTAAAAATGCAGAGAAAAAAGCTCTAGGAAAAAGTCAAATCATAGCTGGTTGGGATGCAGCAAAAACAGAAGCAGCACTTAACGGATATAAAGACGGTAGTTATGGTGGAGCTATGAAAGGTGTTATGGCTGGTCAAGTTACAAAACTTTCAGCTGATGATATTAAAGCACTTGCTGCATATATCGCAGGTTTAAAATAATTTATCAACTTATCAGGTAGGATTTTCTTACCTGATAAAACTTTCCAATAATGAACTTATCAGCCCTATAAAACCACCAAAGACTCCACCCCAAACAACTAACCAGCCTAAGTGTTCTCTCATAAGATTTTGTAGCATATCTTTTATCATGTTGGGAGTTAGCTCATCTAATCTATTCTCAACAATACCGTCTATCTTTTTTAAAATATCATCACTAAAAGTTGAATTATTTATATATGCTTGAAGCTCCGTATTGAACTCTTGACTTGATGTTAGTTTAACTATAACACCTTTTAGTTTTGTGTTAAATGGTTCTCTTAATGCTTCTAAAGCTGGTGGTCCACCTATCATGTTAATAAGACCTGCAAACTTTGACTCGTTGATAGTTGAGAGAAGTGCATCAAATGCAGATGAAAAATCAAACTTTTCAATCAATGGTGTAAGGTTTATCTTCTGTTCTTCTGATTTTAAAAATTTTTCTATTTTATCTTTTGAAAAGAACTCATCTAAGATTAGAGATTTTATAGATAACTTCAACTCTTCAAACTTTAACTCTATAATCCCTGAACCGTAAAAGAAAGGAACTTTATTGAATAACATATGTATAGCTATTTGATTTGTTAGTGAACCTGAAAGTGCAAAAAGTCCTGTGTAAAAAACTGGTGTTGAAAATGTTGTTGGTATAAAAAATGAACTTGAAACAACTCCAATTGCTGTAAGATTTGTAATATACTCTTTAGAAATTTTCAAAAAATAGGTTCTCCCTATTTTTTGAATGTATTGTAAACTCTTTGAAGATCTTCATAAGGAATTTCACTATTTTCAGTAATAAAAGCGATAGCTTCATAAACATCATCATCTGTTACCTCTAGTGCTTCTTCCAAAAGTGATGCTAGTTCATCGTCATCAAGTGAGTCCAAATCAAGTTCGCTTAGTGTTCCAAGCAGTTCTAATTCTTCAACTGTCATCGTTTTCTCCATAATTTTATTGACTCAAATCGTCAAATTTATAATAATCTTTAATGATTTTTATAAATTTTGCAGATTTTACAAAAACATTCTTAAGAATATCTTAGTAGTATACATCTATTAGGAGAAAGTATGATTTTAAGTATCGAAAGTAGCTGTGATGATAGTTCTATTGCTATAACAAAGATAGATACTTTAGAGGTTATATATCATAAAAAAATCTCTCAAGAGTTAGAACATAGTGTTTATGGTGGGGTAGTTCCAGAACTTGCAGCAAGACTTCATGCAAAGGCATTACCAGATATTTTAGAGGAAACAAAAAAATATTTTCCCACTTTAAAAGCTATAGCAGTTACAAATGCACCAGGGTTAAGTGTAACTTTAGTTGAAGGTGTTACTATGGCTAAAGCTCTTAGTATCTCTTTAAATCTACCAATCATAGCAGTAAATCATCTTTATGGTCATATATACTCACTATTTATTGAAAAAAAAGCTCTCTTTCCTATGACAATACTCTTAGTTTCTGGTGGACATACACAAGTTATAGATGCTTCTGGATATAACGATTTTACAACTATTGCTTCAACTATGGATGATAGTTTTGGAGAGAGTTTTGATAAAGTTTCAAAGATGATGGGGCTTGGCTATCCAGGTGGACCAATAGTTGAAAAAATGGCAAAAGATGGAGATGAAAAGAGATTTAATTTTACCGTGCCACTTATGAACTCTCCAAAGATTGCTTATAGTTACTCAGGACTTAAAAATCAAGCAAGATTGAAAGTTTTAGAGTTTGGTTGTGAGATAACAAAACAGGATATATGTGATATTTGTGCATCCTTTCAAAGAGTGGCAGTTACTCACTTGGTTCATAAGCTTAAAAAGATTTTTAAAACTAAAAAGATTAAAGATTTTGCAATTGTTGGTGGGGCTAGTGCAAATATATATTTAAGAAAAACGATACAAAGCTTATGTGATGAATTTGATGCAAATCTTCATGTAGCAAAGCTTGAATATTGTTCAGATAATGCAGTGATGATAGGAAGATGTGCAGTTGAAGGATACAAAAGAGAAGATTTTATAGATTTTGAAAAGATAGATGTTTTAGCTAAAATACGAAAATAGTTTTGGGAGTATAAAATGAGTAAAGAACAGTTTGAAAATAGTGTAAAAAACATATTAGAAACAATAGGCGAAGACCCAAATCGTGAAGGTTTACTTAAAACACCTAATCGTGTCTATGAAGCTTTTAAGTTTATGACAAAAGGGTATAATCAAGACCCCCATGTAGTTTTAAATGAAGCACTTTTTACAAGTAGCAATGATGAGATGGTGCTTATCAAAGATATAGAATTTTACTCTATGTGTGAACACCACCTACTTCCTATTATAGGACGAGCTCACATAGCTTACATACCAAATGGTAAAGTCGTAGGACTATCTAAAATACCTCGTATGGTAGAAGTATTTGCTAGACGACTTCAAATCCAAGAGCAACTAACAGAACAGATAGCTGATGCTATAAGAGATGTGATAGAGCCTAAAGGTGTTGGTGTTGTTATCCAAGCTAGACATATGTGTATGGAGATGAGAGGTGTTGAAAAAGTTAATTCTGTTACTACAACTTCGGCTCTTAGAGGTATGTTTCGAGAACGAGATACAAGAGGTGAGTTTTTAAACTTTATAAACTCTGCTTCATCTATTAAATACTAATGACTTTATCTGAAGTAAGAGAGAGATTAAAACAAGATATACAAGAAGCTATCTTTGCCAAAGTTATAGGTATTGATGCTTCAACAGTTGAGATAGTTGGGTTGAATCCTAGCTTGGGCGATATTATAAGGATAGAAGCTTCAAATGGTGAAGAGAAGCTATCTATGGTTATTAGTGTCAAACAAGAATCTTTTAGAGTTTCGCCTTTTGGTTTTGTAGAGGGCATAAAAATAGGGGATCGTGCTTATGTACAAAGTAGCAATCTTCGTATACCAGTTGGAGAAGCACTACTTGGTCGTGTTGTTGATCCACTTATGAAACCTATCGATGATGCAGGTCCAATTTATACTACAACTTATGCTTCTATCATGCAAGAACCAATAGATGCTATGAAAAGAGGTTTGATTGATGAGAAGTTTAAAGTTGGAGTAAAGAGTATAGACGGACTTTTAACTACTGGTATAGGTCAAAAAGTAGGTATTTTTGCAGGAAGTGGAGTTGGAAAATCAACTCTTATGGGGATGATTGTTCGAGGAAGTCAGTCACCTATAAAAGTAGTAGCACTTATCGGGGAGAGAGGTAGAGAAGTACCTGAGTTTATAGAGAAAAACTTGGGTGGAGATTTGACTGATACTGTTGTTGTAGTTGCAACAAGTGATGATAGCTCTTTGATGAGAAAATATGGTGCATTTAGTGCTATGAGTGTTGCTGAGTATTTTAAATCTCAAGGACGAGATGTGCTTTTTATCATGGATTCGGTAACTAGATTTGCTATGGCTCAACGAGAGATAGGACTTGCTCTTGGTGAGCCTCCAACTTCAAAAGGTTATCCTCCATCATCTTTGACTCTGTTAGCTCAACTTATGGAGAGAGCAGGAAAAGAAGAGGGAAAAGGAAGTATCACAGCTTTTTTTACAGTTTTGATTGAGGGTGATGATATGAGTGACCCCATAGCTGATCAAAGTAGAAGCATTCTGGACGGTCATATAGTTTTAAGTAGAGAGATGACGGATTTAGGAGTATATCCACCGATAAATATTTTAAATTCTGCTTCAAGAGTTATGAATGATGTGGTAGATGACACTCATCTTCAAAATGCCATGAAGTTTAAACGAATGTTTTCACTACTAAAAGAAAATGAAGTTCTAATACGAATAGGAGCTTATGAAAAAGGAAGTGACCCTGAACTTGATGAAGCGATAAATAAAAAGCAAATTATGGAAGATTTTTTGAAACAAAGTCCAATAGATGTGGTAGAATATGATAATACAATAGAAAACTTGGCTGATGTATGTAGATAAAAAAGGAGTTAGTAATGAAGCGATTATTTTTTGGATTATTTACTATCTTTATTTTTATAGGTTGTAGTGGCGGAGGTAGTAGTTCATCTGGTAATTTATTTAGTGGACAATTTATAGATGCTAAAGTTCAAGGGCTTGATTATAATTGTTCATCTGGTATGAGTGGCACTACTGATAGTGAGGGAACTTTTACTTGTCAAGAAGGTGATACAATAAAGTTTTATGCTAGGGGGATTTACATTGGTAGTTCTTATATAGAAAGATTAATAACACCATATGATTTATGGGTAGATGATTGGAAAGCCATAAATAGTGCTCAACTGCTTCAAACTTTAGATATTGATAGTTCAAATGATGATTTGATAGTAATATCTGGCTCTAATATTGATGGGGTAAGTATTGAGAGTAATGATTTTGAGCAAGATTTTCTAAATGTAACTGGCAGCTCTCTTGTTGCAGACAATCAAGCAGAATCAAAAATGAAAAATAGCATAGTTGATTTTATTTTAGACTCGATTACTTTTGATGATATAAAAGCTAAAAATAGTGAT
>DQSO01000038.1 GCA_015663225.1 Campylobacterales bacterium | reverse complement strand
CATAAACTCTCTTGGAAAAGGAAAGTTTGAGCTTTTAAAGTTTTTTGTTATTTTGTTATTTTGTTTAGTAGATATATTTACTACTGAGGTTACGGCACTTTTTATAGCCCTATTATATGATAAGACTTCACTAGCACTTGATGGCATGATATGTTGTGGATTTTCTAAAGCTAAGTTAAACTTTATATCAGCAGAAAATAGGCTAAAAGCAACTAATGGAGATAAAATTATTATTTTTTTCATATTTATATTTCCTTGTAGATCTGTTAAGCTTTGAGGGTCCAAAGTGTTGGAGCCCTCTAACTTTTTAAAAAGGAGGTAAGGTGAATCTCTTCACAAGTAGAAGTATATATGAGAGGTGTTAACCGATACCAAACCGAAGATTAATAATAGTTAAGCATTTGATTAACTATTCCCCTGTAAGAGTCTCTCCATGATAAGATATGATGCCGTGAGTAAAGTTTGATACTTGTTTATAGCCCATACTTCCCATTATCTGTTGACAATATGCACTTCTGCTTCCAGTAAAGCAGTATAGTATGATAGGAGTATCTTTTTTATCTTCTATTTGACTCAATGCATCATAAAATGATGTTGTAGGGATAAGATAATCAGTTCCTTTTATTCGTTGTTGTACCCACTCCATCCACTCTCTAACATCTACAAGTATAAAGTCTATCATATTTATATTTCTAGCTTCTAAAAGTGAGTCTATCTCATCTGCGTCAAGTTGCGGGTGTGAGAGTAACTCTTCACACTCTGGTTTTGTTAGTCCTCTTGAGTGATTATGAGCTACAATCTCAGCTTCTTCTTCTGTCATATGTTTTTTTACATATTCCCCAGTACAAAAAATACCACAATGACAATGTCCATTTTCAGGAATCTCTTTTTCAAGTGCTGGTTTACATGGGCAGATTCTATTGTCAGCTGCTTTTTGTTCCTCTTTAGTCTCTCCTTGAACCATAAAACATGGACAATATCTTTTTCCATATATCATTTTATTTCTAGTAAGTCCTAGAGTAACACCTTCGTTTACTTCATAGTTTGGATTGTATTCAAAACCAAATTGACTACAAACTTTATCAGTAAATTTTTTAGTTTTTTCTAACTCATCTTGAAACTCTGGTGAGTCTATATCTATCTTATTTATCATGTGAACCTTTGAAATATTTTAAATAATACTATCTAAAGAGTCTTAATATTGAGTTTACGACTATAGTAAAATCCTAAAGACAAAAGAGCAATACTTAGCCCATAAATCAACTCATAACTGTGAAAATAAGTCAAGATAACACCACCAAGTATCGGGAAGAACATACCTAATGAAGTTAGGTTTGACTGGAGAGCTGTGTATACTGGTCGCTTATCTTCAGGAGCTATCTCTATAATTAGGTTCATACTACTAGTTTTGAGTCCATCAAATGCCACACCAAAGAGTAAAAATATAAGAGAGTAACTATAAAAATCTTTTGCAAATAGAGCTATGATAAAAGCTAAAATAAGAAAGATAAAACTAAGAGATAGCATAAAGTTATACTCATGCATCCTTCTCCATAAAAATAGACTACCTAAAATGCTACCAATCATCTGGATAGTTATAAATCCACCTATACTCCAACCCGTTAGTGTAAATGTAGAGTTTGCATTTAGTATGATAAAAGGAAGAGCTATAAGATAACCATAGCTTAGAAAAATAGTAACTATCTGTCTTTTTAGTATTGGTTCTGCTTTTAAAAGTTTTATAGCATTTTTTATAAACTCTTTGAAGTTTTTCTCTTTGATAGAGATATTTTCCTTTAGTGGTTCTTCTACAGTTGCAAAAGATATAAACCCTATTGCCATCAAAAAAGAGCTAAATAAAAATAGATAAGCATAGTTTAAAGGTGGTTCAAAGTTAGCAAGTAGATATCCAGCTGCTCCACCACTGATGATAGAAGCTATTGCCGAGGCTATATTTCTGTTTGCCATAGTGTAACCACGGTATTTTTTAGTAAATAGTTTTGCTTGAAGTTCTTTAAAGTATATAGCTCCAAAACCTGCCGAAAATGAGAAGAAAAATAGCCCTAGTCCTATAAATATAAGAGTTAGAGTCTTGTTCTGGTCACCGAGTATAAATATACTAGCTCCTATCATAAACCATGATAAAAATCTAAAGAAAAAGACTTTTCTAAGATATGGTAGAACTCTTTTATACTCTTGGGCATGAAAAGCAGCATAAAACTGAACCAAAAATGAACCACCTCTAAGAAGTGCTGTAAAAAATCCAACTATGATAACACTCTCACTAAAGTGGTGTATCATAAGTGGAAGTATGGTTGATGGCTCAGCTATAGTGATAGCAAGGGATAGAAAAAATGCATGAGCTATATTTTTTTGATTTGTCTTAGGGTTGTCTTGTTTAAACATAGGTCTTCTTTTTTAGGAGTATTTTACTCTCTTTTATATTTATAAAAATTATTTACTCTTTATATCACAAAACTTCTTTTTTAAAACACTCTTCATTTT
>DQSO01000161.1 GCA_015663225.1 Campylobacterales bacterium | reverse complement strand
TAAAATCAAATCTAATGGATTTTCATAGATAACTCACTCTATTGTTGTAAAAGGAAAAAAATTTACTAAAATTTTAGTTGGACCTTTTAGTTCAAAAAATGCTGCTCATGCTAAAATGGGAATGGTTAAGGCTACGATTAACCCTCAGGCATTTTTATATCATCTTAGATAAGAGTTTTAGTGGTTAACTATAAACAGATTTTATTTGATCAATATACTCCAATATCAGTTTACTCTAAACTAAAGGAGAGATTTCCAGATGAGATTTCTCTTTTGTTTGAAAGTGGAATAAGTAGTGAAAATGGTAATTTTAGCTTTATTTTTATCGGAGCATTAGAACGAATTCAGTATAAAAACAATCAAACTATTTTTATAAATGAAGATAAAAAAGTGTCAAAATCAGAAGAGAGTCCTTTTAAACTTTTAAAAGAATACTATAAAAAGATAGATACATCACTTTATAAAAACCTTTCTAAAGAGTTAAATATAGGCTATATTGATGGTTTTGTTGGTTTTATAGGTTATGATAGTGTAAAAGTTTTTGAGCCTGTACTAGATAGCTATATGAAAGATTTAAAAGATGAGCTTGATACACCTGATTTAGACCTTATACGACCAAAGTTGGTTTTAGCATATTCACATAAGAGTAATAAACTTACGATTTTAAGTAGTGGTACATTTTCAAATAAAGAGTTAGACGAAATAGATATATATTTAAAAACTTCTTACCCGTATATGCCAATCAAAAAAACAAAGATTGATACTGAAAAAGGTACCTATGCTTTTGATAAAAATCAATTTTTTAAGATGATAGAAGATTCTAAAGAGATGATAAAAAGTGGTGATGTATTTCAAATACTTATGTCAAATCGCTTTACTCAGTATGCTAAGATTGACCACTTAAGTTTTTATAGAATACTAAGAAGTAAAAATCCATCACCATATATGTTTTTACTTGAGTTTGAAAAGTTTTCAATAGCAGGTAGTTCTCCAGAAGTAATGGTTGGCTTAAATGATGATAGTATCCTTCTTCGTCCAATAGCAGGAACTAGAAGAAGAGGAAATACACCACAAAGAGATGCCCAACTAGCAGATGAGATGTTAAATGATGAAAAAGAGTGTGCCGAACATCTTATGCTTATTGATTTAGGACGAAATGATGTTGGTCGTGTAGCAAAAAGTGGAAGTGTCAAAGTTTTAGAGATGATGAGAGTTGAAAAATACTCTCATGTTATGCATATGGTTAGTGATATAGATGCCCAACTTGATAGTAAATATGACATGTTTGATCTATTTGCTGCAACATTTACAGCAGGGACGATGACTGGTGCTCCAAAGATTAGAGCTATGGAACTTATCGCTGAATATGAAGGTATTAAGAGAGGTTTTTATAGTGGAAGCATAGGTTACTTTGGATTTGATGGAAATATGGATAGTGCTATTGCTATAAGAACTGTATATATTGATGATGAAAAAATTGTATTTCAAGCTGGTGCTGGTATAGTTGCTGATAGTCAAAAAGAGTTGGAATTTTTAGAAGTTCAAAATAAGTTAGCTGCAAATTTAAGTGCTTTGGATGAACTTAGTGAGTAAAAAATTTACAATATTTGGTAATCCAGTTGAACACTCTATCTCTCCTAAAATGCATACTTTTGCGATAAAAGGTTTAGGATTAGATGCTGTATATAATAAGTTTAAACTTGAAAATGGTGAACGGTTAAAAGAAGAGTTTTTTACTCAAAACCTTAATGGTGCAAATGTAACTGTACCACATAAAGAAACTGCTTTTAAAAGTTGTGATGAAGTAAGAGGGATTGCTAAAGAGATAGGTGCAGTTAATACACTTGTTTTAGAAGATGGTAAGATGATTGGCTACAATACTGATGCTATTGGTTTTTATATGAGTGCAAGTGAATTTAAAGATATTAAAAAAATATTAATTATTGGTGCAGGTGGAACGGCAAAAGCAATATCTTTAATATATAAACAAAAAAATCTTGATGTATCCATATTAAACAGAAGTAAAAATAGAGTAAAAATCTTTAAAGAAAATGGATTTAATGCATATTGTTGGGATGAATTTAGTGCAGGTAAATATGACTTAGTAGTAAATACAACAAGTGCTGGATTAGTAGATAATGAGTATCCTTTACCAAAAAACATGCTAATAGATATATTAAATAATAGTAAATATGCAATAGATGTTATCTACAATAAAAATACACCATTTTTAGCCCTTGCTAAAGAGCTTAACATACCATGTAAAGATGGTTCTGATATGCTTCTATATCAGGGTGTTAAAGCTTTAAATCTGTTTTATAAAGATAGACTATATGAAGAGAGTGTAACTAAATTTATGAAGAAAGCTTTTTAAAAAATATAGTCCCTGCAATATTAACTTTTTCTACCCTACCCTCATCTATCAACTCATCAAGATAATCTTTTGAACTTTTAGAGAAAAAACTATCTATATCAAACTGACTTTGTGGGCGACGAGATAAAACTGTCAATATTTCCTCTTTTGAAAATTTCTCTTTTATTTTTGGAGGATTCTTATGTATAATTGATATTGGTAAATCTATAAAAAGTTTTGATAATTCAAATAACCTTTCTTGAGTGACTGCCCTAACTTGATAAGCTGGTGGTCTATCTATCGTACCTAAATCTACCCTATGAGGCTTTATATCATGTAGAAGTTTATCTATCTTTTTAATCTCGTCTTCTTTATCATTTACACCCTCTACCAATAATACTTCTATAACTAGAGTATTTTTAAACTTCTGAGAAAAACTTATCATGTTGGATATGATATTTTCTAAGTCTAAATTTTTTAGAGGTCTATCAATCTTTTTAAAACACTTTTTAGTTGCACAATCAAGTGAAAGTTTAACTATATCAATATCTAAAAGAGCATCTGATACATTTGATCCATTTGAAAGTATTAGTATTTTTTTATCTTCTTTTATTTTGTTTAATTCACTAACAAGTAGCTTTAAATCTTTGTAAAGCGTTGGTTCGCCATTTGAAGTTATTGTTATAACTTCAACTTCAGGATGAAGATTAAGAGAGTCTTTCAGATCTTTTATAATATCTTCGACAAGAGGAGGATTTGGTATAATATTAGTTGGCTTAGCACCTTCAAGTTCACAATATACACAGTCATAATTACAACTTTTAATATTTGGAGATAGATCAATACCCAAGGAGAGACCAAACCTTCTTGAATTTATAGGTCCAAATGTATACACTTAATTTTTACTAACTCTTTGACACTCACTAACAAAATGTTTTGCATGTTCTACTGGAACATCTGGAAGTATTCCATGTCCTAGATTAAATATATGTCTTTTGCTACCCATAACTTCTTGGATAGCTTCAACACACTTAGTTGTCTCTTCTTTTGAGTATAAGCGACAAGGCTCCATATTTCCTTGAAGTACATACTTATCACCAAGTTTTTCTTTTGCTAGTGCCATTGGAGTTCCCCAATCTACACCAAATACATCAAAGTTTCCATACACTTTATCTAAAAATGCAGGGATTCCTTTAGGGAACATGATAACGGGTATATGAGGATATTTCTCTTTTATGTACTCTGCAATCTCAACCATATATTTCCAACTAAATTCATCATATAATCCTGGCTCTATTGCTGCTGCCCATGAGTCAAATATTTGAACAACATCAGCTCCAGCTTTTATCTGATTTTCCATATATAACTTAACTACATCAGTAACTTTTCTTAATATTTTATGTAAAAGATCAGGATTTGAGTAGATCATCTTTTTACAAATATTGTAAGTTTTTGTACCTTCTCCTTCTATCATATAAGTTGCAAGTGTCCATGGAGCTCCTGTAAAACCTATAAGTGCTTTATCCTTAGGAAGCTGTTCTTTTAAAAGCTTTATAGTGTCATAAACATAAGTTAGTTTATCAGCAGCCTTAGCTCCTCCTATAAGAGCATCAAGATCTGCTTCATCTTTTATAGGAGATGGGAAAAGTGGACCTTCTCCAGTTACAAACTTTAACTCCATTCCCATTTCATTTGGGATAACAAGTATATCACTAAATAAAATAGCAGCATCAACACCTACAATATCTATTGGCTGAATAGTAACTTCACAAGCTTTCTCAGGATTATGACAAAGATTTAAAAAATTTCCAGCTTCTTTTCTAACTGCCATATACTCTGGCAAATATCGTCCAGCTTGTCTCATCATCCATACAGGAGTGTATGGTGTATCTTTACCAAAACATGCATCTACAAATATCTTACTCATTAATGCTCCCCACCTTTATGTAAAAAATATAATCCAACCGATAGTGCAAGTATAGAACCTGCAAAATATAGAAGTTCTAATGCACCATCATAGTTTGCATGTAAAACTTTTTGAAAAAAGCTAACAACAAGTACCATAACAATAACTTTTGCTAATTTATCTTTTAGCTGATCCAAAGAGTGAATTTCTAGAACTTTTGAAGCACTGCTATTTTTAGCTTGATCAATATCAGATATAAATAGCTCATAAAGACCAAAAGAAAATATCAACATAACAACTGCCATAAGATATAAATCAACAGCACCGATAATACCACTAACAACCATTTCATGAAAGTTATCAGGATGTAGATGATTTGCATATATGTGTATAGTTTTAGCTGCAACATCATATATATCAACACTTGCTATTATAAATAATATAATAGCCCCAACCATTGAAAATACAACAGCTAGTATTACAAACAGTCTACCATTCCATAAGATACCTTCAAATAACTTTTCTATAAATTGCATCTACTCTTCCTCCATTTCTATCCATTTTAATGCTATTCTTACTGAATTTGTAGCAGCCCCTACTCTAACTTGATCTGCTACATTCCAAAAATGCAAAATATTATCTCTATAAATATCTTTTCTAATTCTTCCTACATAAGTAAAATCTGTATCAGTTGAAGTAGTTGGCATTGGATATAATGAGTCTTCTAAATCATCCTGAACTACTATATTTTCAAAATCTTCAAATGCTTGTTTTACTTCTGCTACATCTACATTCACATTATCATCAAAAGTTACTGTTATAGATTCACTGTGAGATCTTAAAACTGGAACTCTTACACAAGTAGCACTTACCTCTATATCTTTATGAAGAATTTTTCTACTCTCATTGACCATCTTCATCTCTTCTTTTGTATACCCATTTTCCATAGGAATATCAACTTGAGGAATAACATTTAGTGCTATTTGATGTTTAAAAGCTTTATGTTCACTCTCTTTGAGTTTAAAAGCAAAAAAGTCTTGCATCTGCTTAACTAGCTCTTCCATTCCAGCTTTTCCTGCTCCACTAGTTGCTTGATATGTACTTACATCAACTCTGAGTATGCCATACAAATCATCAAGAGGTTTTAGTGATTGTACCATCTGGATAGTTGAACAGTTTGGATTTGCGATAATCCCTCTGGATTTGCTAAGTTTTATATCTTGTGGATTTACTTCTGGAACAACTAGAGGAATATCTTCTTCCATTCTAAAATTACTTGTATTATCTATAACAATTGCACCAGCATCAACAGCACTTTGTGCATACTCTTTAGAGATAGAACCACCTGCACTAAAAAATGCTATATCTATCTCATTTTCTTCAAAAACTTCATGTGTTAGCTCAACTACATCTATTGTTTTTCCACAACAATCAATAGTTTTTCCCACACTTTTTGCACTTGCAAGTGGTAGTAGTTTATTGATTGGGAAATCAAACTCTTTAAACAATTCATAAAACTCTTCACCTACTGCACCTGTCGCACCAACTACTGCAACATTAAATTTTCTCATTTTATTCTACCTCAATATTGTATTTTTCTATTTTTTTCATAAGAGCTGGTTTTGTTATACCAAGTGCTTTTGCACTTAAAAGAAGATTGTACTCATTATCAGTTAACACCTCTTCAATGAGCTCTATTTCTAAAGAGTTAATTGATTTTTTAACTTTCCTTCGCTCAAGGCATAAGTCTTCTTCTTGTATCTCAGAACCTAGACAAAGAATAGCTGCTCTTTCTATAACTGATATTAACTCTCGTATATTACCTGGCCAATCATAATCTAACAGTGCTTTTATAGCACTTTTTCCTAAAGTTTTATCTTTGAAATTGTACTTAATAGATACATTTTTCAGATACTCTTGTGCTATATCTACTATCTCTTCTTTTCTTTGCTTTAAAGGTGGTATTTTTATTGGAATCGTATTTAGCCTATAGTATAAATCCTCTCTAAACTTTCCATCATCAATGTGTTTTAATATATTTGCATTTGTTGCAGATATAATTCTTACATCTATTTTTATTGGTATTATCCCACCAACTCTTGTAATCTCTCGCTCTTGTAAAACTCTTAAAAGTTTTGCTTGTAAAGCTAATGGCATCTCACCTATCTCATCTAAAAATAGTGTTCCTCCATTACTTGACTCAAAAAGACCTTTTTTTGTAGCAGTAGCATCCGTAAAAGCACCCTTTTCATAGCCAAAAAGCTCACTTTCTAATAGATTTTCAGGAATTGCTGCCATATTTATTGCCATAAAAACTTTTGCATATCTTGGAGAATTTTGATGAATAAACTTTGCAAAATGTTCTTTTCCAACCCCGCTATTTCCAAGCAGTAAAATTGAAGCATCAGTAGCAGAAGCTCTTTTTAGCATTGAAAGTATCTCTTTAAGCTTAGGAGATGAACCATAAAATAATTTTCTTTTATCACTACCTTGTTTTCTTCTCTCTGTTTTAACTTCTCTTTTATCAGAAGCTCCTACTCTTCTCTCTTTTAATACCCTCTTTTCTACCTCATGCTGAATTTCACTAACTTTAGCTGCATTTTTTATAGCTTCGACTAAAGTCTCTATTTCAAAAGGTTTAGTTATAAAATCTTTTACACCAAGTCTTAGAGATTCTACCGCTTTATTTAAAGTTGCATTTCCAGTAATAACTACAAAGTTATATGGATGCTTAACACTTTGTATAAACTCTATTCCATCCATTTTAGGCATATTTATATCGGTAACTATAACATCAAAACTCTCATCTAGTTTTTTGAGAGCCTCGATAGGGTTTTTAAAGCTTTTTATATCAAATTCATCTTTTAGAGCAAGCTCTAAAGATTTTCTCATATTTATATCATCTTCAACAATAGCAATCTTCATAAAATACCTAAGACCTATTCATTATCATCTAACTCATTAATATCTTCTAGCTTAACCTCTTGCTTAGAACATTTCGCAATATCAACAACTACATCACTACCTTCAGTTCTAACAACAATAACACCACTAGTATTTCGTCCAGCTTTTCTTATACTTTTCATATCAACTCGTATCATCTTACCTAATGAAGTTAGTGCCATAAGATCTTTCTCTTCATCAACCATTACAACATCAACCAAGTCTTTAGTTTTAGCAGTTAACTTCATACAAATTACACCAGTACCGCCTCTTTTTTGCTCTCTATATTCACTTACTTCTGTTCGCTTACCAATACCTTTTTGACTAAGTGCTAAAATCTCTTGGCTCTCATCTTTAATGATAATACCGCCAACTATCTCATCACCTTCAATTTTTCTCTTAATTCCAGTAACACCTTTCGCACCTCTACCCATCTCTCTTACATCTTCAATTTTAAATCTTATACACATACCCTTTTTCGTAGCAATAAAGATATACTTATCATCATCATGTACTATTTGAGAATTTACAAGTTCATTTCCATCTTCAAGTGTTATAGCTCTAACTCCAGCTACTCTGATATTTTTAAACTCACTTAAGTTTGTTCTTTTAATAATGCCATTTTTAGTAAAAAATGCTAAAGATTTACTCTCATCAAAATCAGTTGTAGGGATAATCGCTTTTATCTCTTCATCTTGTTGTAGTCTTATAAGATTTACAACTGCTTTACCTTTTGCTGCTCTACTTCCTTCAGGAATCTTATAAACTTTTAACCAATATAGTTGCCCAAAGTTAGTTACAAACATAAGAGTATCATGTGTATTTGATACAAAGAAGTTCTCTATAAAATCATCATCATATGTAGTAACTGCAGTTTTACCTTTACCACCTCTATTTTGTTTCTCATATTGTTTTAAAGAGACTCGTTTGATATAACCTTTATGAGTTATAGTTATGACCATTGGCTCATTTGGTATTAAATCTTCAATATCTATATCATCATAATTATCAACAATCTCTGTTAAACGAGGTGTTGAAAATTTACCTTGAATCTCAATAAGCTCACCTTTAATAAGCTCATTTAGTAGTTCTTCACTTTTCAAAATAGCTTCAAGTCTTGTGATTTCTGCATGAAGTGCGGCTAACTCTTCTTCAATTTTATCTCGCTCTAATCCTGTTAGTCGTTGAAGTTTCATATCAAGTATTGCAGCAGCTTGAACCATTGAGAGAGCAAATCTTTTAACTAACTCTTCTTTTGCTTCATTTGCATCTTTTGATGCTCTAATTACTTTGATAACTTCATCAATATTATCAAGTGCGATTTTTAAACCTTCAAGTATATGAGCTCTTGCTTTTGCTTTTTCAAGTTCAAAGATTGTTCTTCTAATAATAACTGTTTTTCTATGAGATAAAAATAGTCTTAAAAGCTCTTCAATATTAAATATCTTTGGCTCTTTATTTATAATTGCTAGTAGTATTATTCCAAAAGTAACTTCCATCGATGTAGATTTAAAAAGATTATTTAATACTATCTCATGCATCGCATCTCGTTTAAGCTCTATGACAACTCTTATACCCTCTCTATCACTCTCATCCCGAATCTCACTTATACCTTCAAGTTGTTTATCTTTTACAAGATTTGAAATATTTTCTATTAGTCTTGCTTTATTTACTTGATAAGGAAGCTCATCTATAACTATCACATCTTTTGTTTTTTTAGTCTCAATATGAGTTTTAGCTCTTACTTTGATACGACCTCGTCCTGTTGTATAAGCATCTCGTATACCTTTTCTACCAAAAATTATACCAGCTGTTGGAAAATCTGGTCCAGTTATGATATTTAGTAGTCCTTCAATATCTGCATCTTTATTATCTATGATATATAAAAGTGCTTCTATAAGTTCATCAAGTCTATGAGGAGGGATATTTGTCGCCATACCAACTGCAATACCACTTGAACCATTTAAAAGAAGATTTGGCAATCTAGCTGGTAAAACATCAGGTTCACTCATACTATCATCGTAGTTTGCTGTAAAATCAACTGTATCTTTATCTATATCTTTTAAAAGTTCTTCTGCAAGATTTGTCATTCTAGCTTCTGTATATCTCATAGCAGCAGCATTATCTCCATCAATAGAACCAAAGTTTCCTTGTCCATCTATTAGAGGTAGTCTCATAGCAAAAGGTTGTGCCATACGAACAAGTGCATCATATACAGCTGTATCTCCATGAGGGTGATACTTACCGATAACATCGCCAACAATTCTTGCTGATTTTTTATATGGAGCTCGAGAGCTAAGATGAAGTTCATTCATAGCAAAAAGTATTCTTCTGTGAACTGGTTTTAGACCATCTCTTGCATCTGGAAGTGCACGACCAATAATCACACTCATAGAGTAGTCCAAGTAGCTTGTTTTTATTGAGTCTTCTATATTGATATTTTCTATATTTTCATCATTTTTAAACAGGTTATTTTCCATCGGTATAATACCCCTTAGTTAAGTTGATTTATTATATCAAAAAACCCTTATTACAGCCTTGCATCAGCTAGTGTAAGTGCAAATAGCACATTAACATTTCTACTTTTTAGAACACTATATGCTTCACTAAGTGTTGTTCCTGTTGTAACTATATCATCCACTAATATTACATCTATATTCTCTTTAAATGTATAGTTAAAATTTCTTGGATTACTGAGTCTAAAATCTAAAGTTTGATTTGAATATGAAAGACTATTTTTTGCCCTTAAAGCATTATAAATAGGTTTAATTGATTTTGATTTTAACTGTTTTGCTAAGATTGCAGTATGTGAATAATCTTTTGAGAGTTTATCATCAATAGGTAGAGCATAAACAACTGACGGAAATTCAAAATTTTTACTAAAATTTAAAAAAGAGTTTCTTGCTAAGAAATTATAAAATTTTGAACCATGATAAGTATGCTTAGTTTTTATAAATCTATCTATATCACTATAGTTGTAAAAACTATTAACTTTTAAACCACATGATAAAGTTCTAGTCGTAAGAGAAGGGGTAAAATAGGAAGATTGACGCGACTTACAAACTATAGATAGAGAGTAATTATCACAAAATATACACTTTAATATCATGTAAAAGACAGAAGGGGAGAACCCCTCTATCTAAAATTATAAAATAAAATTATTTTATAACTCTTTTACATTTAACAGTTTTCCAAACTAATTTAGCTGGTGCTGTTTTAACTTGTCTTGTAACTGTTTTATATGTTGCTGGAATTGTAATTGTCTTACTTGAAGCAGGAGCTACAACTGTTCTATATGTAACTGTTTTATATACCGCAGGAATTGCAATAGTTTTTGTTGTTGCTGGTGTAGCTACAACTCTTTTTGTAATAGTTTTATATTTTGCAGGAATTGCAATAGTTTTTGTTGTTGCTGGTGTAACTACAACTTTACTAGTTACAGTTTTATATACTGCAGGGATTTTTGTAAGACACATAATCTCTCCAGTACTTCTAGCACCTTGAGGATCTCTAACATCAGTTAAAAGACCTGAACCTCTTTTCCAAGTTGTAGTCTCTGGTTTAACAAGAATTTTTTTACTAACTGTTTTGTAAGTTGCTGGAATAGTAACTAATCTACTACTTGCAGCACTAACTAAAACTTTTTCTGTAACAGTTTTATAAGTTGCTGGAACTACTACTAGTCTTGTACTAGCTTCTTTAACTAATATTTTTTTAGTAGCTTTACCATATTTAGCAGGTATTGTAACTACTTTCGTACTAGCTTCACTAGCTAACATCTTCTCTGTAACAGTTTTAAACTTTGCAGGTGTTAAAACTCTTGCATAACATTTACCAGCTACTGGATTTGGTGGATAAAGACTACCACTTGCTGCTACTGGAGCTGCTTTAACTGGAGCTGCCGCTACTGGCGCGCTACCTTCACAACTTGTCTTTTGAGCACAACCACTTAACATAACAGTTGCAACCGCTACAACCGCAACACTGCTTTTAATACTTAGAAAATTCATTTTTTCTCCTTAATAATTTGTAGTTTTGATAGTAGCAAATTAATCTTATAATTTCAATAAAAGTATCTGGCTAATGCAGTATTATAAGTTTTTATTAAGTTATTAGTGTAATATAGTTACATTTATTTTCAATAAGATAGATTTTTTTTCTACTTTATAGACTAAAGGAAAATTTATTTTTACAAAATTTTTATAAGTATTTAATTTATCTATAAAATTATATAAATAATTTAATTTATCTATATTTCCTTCTATTTTATAAGTAGTATTTTTACTATCCTCTTTATTTCTTTCTATTGTCACATTTTGAAGATATTTTTTGATGAAATTTATGAAATCCTCTTCATTAAACTTATTATTAAATTTTAATATCTCCTTTTTATATTTAATTTGTATATTCTCACCATTTTTTATATAACTATTTAGAGTTCGCTTCTCTTTATTGTAAAGCTTTTCATATTTATTTAAAACAATTTTATTGGTTTTATACTTTTTTAGCTCTGGTATTATATAAATAAGTAAAAATAGAGTTAATACAATCATAAAAAACAGTAAGAAAAGAGTTAATTTAATGACTGAATTATTTTTTTTCATTTTTTTCTCTTTTTATTTTATTGTGTGATGTAAATAGATACTCACTATCATTTATCTTTGTAAAACCAACTCTACTACTATCAAATATAGATTTTAAAGGTGGTTCTAATAATAATTTATATGTTTTTGGTAGATTAGTTTTTCCATATATTTTTATATCATATTTATTTAGTAACAACTTGTTTATTTGGATTTGATCAGGAATTAGTAAAAAAATATTTTTTATTCCATTTTTCAATCTTTTATTTGAATTAACCATCTCAAGATTTTTAATATTAGCTAATTTATAATCTTTTATTATTGATTTTTGTCTATCAATATCATCTTTTACAGTTTGAATTTTAACTTTTAACTCGTCAAGAGAAGTTTGAAATATTTTATTTTCCTTCTCTATATATAGTCCAAATCCAATAAGTCCAAGAGAGATTATAAGTATAAAAACAATCCAAAGGTAGGTGAAAGAATAAAAAAATATTTTTTTTCTTGGCTTGATAAAACTGTACATTACGAAAACACCTCTTCTTGTGCTAAAACTATTAGTTGATTAACATAATCTATTTTTTTGACATATGTATTTAAAAAAAGCTCATTTTCTATATATTCAAGTAGAGTTTGTTCTACTCCTTCATCACTATATATTGTAACACTATCTATAAAACTACTCTCATAAATTTCTTCTGAATAGAACTCTTTTAAAGCAATATTCAAATATTTTATCAATCGTTTATCCTCTTCTATCATACTCAATTCTTGCCCATAATCACTCTCTTGCTCAAATTCTTCATCATCAATTTCAAATTCAAATTCATCATCAAAATCATCTTCTATTTCAAACTCATCTTCTTCAATATTATCTTCAAAAGAGCTATCAAGCTGACTAAGCAATGGATCCTCTTCACCTATATTGAAATATGAACCAAAGAGATACTTACTATCTTTTTTGACTAAAAGTGTTATACCATTATTAATATAGAGTATAAATAGCTTTACTTCACTATTTATTTCATCTTTTTCTATCATTTTACTTAACAGTATAAAAGGTGAAAAGATATAATCTATCCCGGTGGATGCAAATAACTTTTGAATCCACTTAATATCGATTTTAGAAACATAATTTGTAAATTTTTTATCTACACATACATTATATATATTTTTCATATCAACACTATACTTTTGAAAATGTCCTGCACTACAAGTTGGTATCATACCTTGCCCGAGAGAATTAAGAAGTGTTACTATATAGCTCTTTGTTACTTCATTTTGTTTTTGATTTATGTAGTAGGTTAACTCATCAGAAAAACTGTTTTGATCCACTAGTGAAAAATTTTCTTCTTCACTAGTAATAATTTTTTCATCTTTTATATCTGAAACAGTTACAGTTATATCACTCTCATAAATTATAACTATAATATATCTATGAAGAGTTTTTTTCTTGATAAAATTAAACAAATGCATCCTTTTTACCTAAAGGATGAGCCTTTTGATAGTTATCCATTTTAAGAGTTGAGCTTAATTTTGTATATATTTGTGTACTCTCTAGTGAGCTATGCCCTAAAAGCTCACTAACATCTCCTATTCTAGCACCATTTTGTAAAAGCTCTGTTGCAAAAGAGTGTCTAAGCTGATGAGGAGTAACTTTCAAACCAATTTCCTTAAATACCGAAGTAATTTTATATCTTAGTTGATTTTGATTCAAACCAACTCCATTTTTTTCAAAAACAAACTCTTTATTTAATGAGTATTCTAAATACTCATCAAGCAGATCATTAACATTTTTTAAAAGTGGTAATTGCCTAATTTTATCACTTTTCCCTTTAATAGTAACCCAACTATTTTCAATATCTTTAATTTTTAAATTTACTACTTCTGATATTCTTAAACCCAAAGCATAAACTAAAAGTATCAAAACTCTATCTTCAACTTTACATTTTTGCAGTGCTTCATCTATATAACGGTTAAGTATAGGCTTTGGTAGAGTTTTAGCTACAGATATATTTTCATCATTTTCAACTATGATATTGAAATCATTATCATTTAAAAAAGATATGAAGCTTCTAAATATACTTATTTTTTTATAAATAGTTTTCTTTTCCTTTCCTTTTAGCTTGATACGATAAGGCATAAGGTTTATAATAGTATTTTCACCCTCTTCATATATCTCAATATATTTAATTGATTCAAACAAATTAAGTGAGTAAGTAGTGATAGTTGTAGGAGTATAGCCCTTGACAATAAAACAAAAATCTAAAAAATTATCTATCTGTAAGCTAAGTTCTTCATTTGATAGTTTCATATATTTTTACAAAATCTTCATATATTTTTTTACTCTTCTCATAAAGAGATTTTTCAGTCAAAACTGTAGGAGTCAGTCTCTTAAATTTACCAATCATAACTTCACACATCATCTTTATCTTTATCTTATCAGATGTTTTTAGATTTGTTTTTTTTGATAGTCTGTCTATCGTTTGCAAATACTCTTTTCCATCTTCAATATAGTCAAGAAATTTAATAGAAATCTTACTTTGAGCTATTATAGAAAATGACATTTTATTGTATGGATCTAAGTCAAATGCTTTTTTTGCAAGTAGAGTCGCTTCTTTATAATCACCCATGGCATATTTAACTTTAGCTTCAAGCGAATATCTATAAGAGTCACTAAATCCAAAAAAGAAAACCAAAAGAGCTAAAATAAGTATAATAAGCGAAGTAAGAACTCTTTTAAACCATTTCATTTAGTTTTTCCTTTATCTTTTGTTTAGCTTCTTCTTTACTTAACTCTCTAATACTAAAAGGTTCACTTGCATAAAAATCTATAGTTGAAAATGGTTTAGGTATCACAAAATTATCCCAACTGTTCAGTATCCATGATGATGATGCATTATAACTAAAACAAATTATATCTACATCCTTTTTTTGACTTATCTGAACTACTCCATCAGCGATAGAGTGTCTTGGACCTCTTGGACCATCTGGAGTCATAGCGATACTAGAACCGTTTTCTAAAAGTTTAAAACTCTGTTTTATCGCTTTTACTCCACCTCTAGTACTACTTCCTCTTATAAAATCAAATCCAAAATAAGAAACCATCTTAGCTATCATGTTGCCATCAAAATGATCACTTATCATCAAAGAGATATCGGTATTATTCATAATTTTTTTATATAAAAATGGATTAAAAAGTATATGCTCATGCCAAAATGCAACAATTAGTGGAGATTTTGGATTGACCTTTGGAGTATGAAATCTTTTTTTACATGATAAATAGAGAAGTCTTGTTAATAAATAACCAACAAATGGAAGTGTAGCTAAAAGAACTGCTCTTTTTTTCTCTTTACTAAACAACTTCCCCATATAGCACCATTCGTCTTGGATTTGTTATCTTTACTTTTTTTGTAAGCCCTAATAGCTCATCACTACCTTGAACTTGAACTGAAAAGTTATTGTCACTTCGTCCACTGACTCCACCACCACTTCTAAGCTCTTCAAAATATACATCAAAAATCTGATCTTTTTTAGATAGTGTAATCTCATCAAGTATAGTTGTCTGTAAATCTTGCAAAGTTTTCAATCTCTTTTCTGCAACTTCAATATCAACCTGTTTTAAATCTTTTGCAGGAGTTAGAGGTCTTGGAGAGTACTTAAAACTAAACATCTGTTCAAATCGAACTTCTTTTACAACTTCTAAAGTCTCTAAAAAATCTTCATCACTCTCTGTTGGAAATGCTACTATAACATCAGTTGATATTGATACATCAGGCACAAGTTCTCTAAGTTTTTTAGCACGATTTAAAAACCACTCTTTTGTATAACCTCGTTTCATATCACTCAAAACTTTTGTAGAACCACTTTGTAGTGGCATATGCATTGATTTGCATATTTTTGGATTATTTGCAAAGAGTTCTAAAAATTTATCATCCATATGCAGAGGATGAGGAGAGGTAAACCTTATCCGCTCAACTTCATCAATATCACTTACCATCTGCAATAAATCACTAAAATCAACCTTGCCCTTGCCATTAGAAAACTTTTTACCATAGTTATTTACATTTTGACCAAGTAAAAATATCTCTTTTGCACCAGCTTTTGCAGCTTTTCTAGCTTCACTTACTATCAAATCCGCAGGTATTGATATCTCATCACCTCTCGTATATGGAACTATGCAAAAAGTACATTTTTTATTGCAACCTATAGATATATTTACCATAGCTTTATATGTTGAAGTTCTAAAATCACTAAATGCATATTGACTCTCATCATAGTTTATATCAATTTCTACTGCACCCTTTTTATTTAAAACTTCAGAGAGCTTAGAGATATTTCTAGCTCCTAATACAAAATCAACATAGGGAGCTCGTTTTATCACTTCTTTACCAAGATGACTAGCCGTGCAACCACATACTCCTATTTTTGCTCCCTCTTTGCATTTTTTATTAAATGCTCCAAGTTCTGAAAATAGCTTTTGTACAGGCTTTTCTCTAACACTACAGGTATTTATCATAATAAGGTCTGCTTCATTCATTTGTGAAGTAGAGGAGTAACCCTCTTTGTAAAGCTGTGCTAACATATGTTCAGAGTCCCGAACATTCATCGCACATCCTAGGGTTTCAAGAAAAACTTTTTTACTCAAGATGATACCTATAGTAAGTGCATCTCATACATATAGTCACCTTCATCAAGACCATATTTTACTTCTCTTAGATATACATTGAAACCTTTATCCTCAAAAGTTTCTACCAAAGCTACCAAATCTTTATGCGAATTTGCTTGATCAAAATAAAAAATCTCTTTCTCTTTTTTTGCTAACTCTTTTTCAAGTGCATCTATTGTTATCGTCTTTTTCTTATCACTCTTACTTTGTTTTGCTAATATTAATTCCATTTTATTTTGCCTTTAATTACTACAATTTAATTATATTATATCCAAGTTGAATAAATTTAAGATATATTTAGATAAAATACTCCACTTTCAAAATAAAAATCAACAATAACTTATAATTGTTAAAAAGGAGAAACTTTTGGAAAAGATAGTAAATATTATTGAATCAATCGCACTAGAAAAGGGTTTAAAACTCTCTGAAGCAAATGAAGCAGTCAACACTGCACTAATCAATACTGCAAAAAAAGTATTTGGTGAAGATTTTGAGTATTTTACACATATTGATAATGATACTAAGAGTATGGATCTTTATCAAAAACTTATAGTTGTAAAAGACGATGATGAAAAACTAGAACAAAACACTGAAAAAGGTGAGAAATATATAAGTATTTCAAAAGCTAAAGAGGAAGATCCAAATATTGAGCTTGATGATGAGTTAATATATACTATATCACTTGATGATATGGGAAGAACTGCTGCGGCAATACTATATAGAGAGTTAGAATATCATATACAACGACTTATGGAGCAAAATATATTTGAAAGCTACCAAAATAAAGTTGGTAAAATAGTAAATAGTGTAGTTACTAGAATTGATGCAAATGAGACAACTCATGCAGAGTATAGAGAAGTAAAAGCTATAATGCCTATGAAAAGTCGTATTAAAGGCGAAAAATTTAAAGTAGCTGATACCCTCAAAGCTGTTGTACGAAAAGTTTATATAGATAAAGTTCTTGGTATACAGGTTGAACTATCTCGTACAAGTCCAAAGTTTTTAGAAGAGCTATTAGCACTTCAAGTACCTGAGATAAAAGATGAGCAAGTTATCATTCACTCAAGTGCTAGAATACCTGGCGAGAGAGCGAAAATAGCACTTTCTACTATAAATCCAAATATTGATGCAGTTGGAACCACTGTAGGGACTAAGGGTATTAGAATAAATG
>DQSO01000073.1 GCA_015663225.1 Campylobacterales bacterium | reverse complement strand
CCACGATCAACTGTTGGAACTATAACTGAGATATATGATTATTTTAGACTGCTTTTTGCAAGAGTTGGTAAACAGCATTGCCATAGGTGTTCTAAGCCTATTTCCCAGATGGGTGTTTCTGATATTATTGATCAAGTTAAATCACTTCCAAGTGGTACAAAAGTTGTTCTTTTAGCTCCACTTGTTAGAGATGAAAAGGGTTCTTATCATGATTTGATAGAATCTCTTAGACTAAAAGGTTATATTCGTGCTATGATTGATGGTGTTATGGTTAGGCTTGATGAGGATATTGAGCTTAGTAAGACTAAAAAACATACTATAAAAGTTGTTATTGATAGAGTTGTTATAAAAGAGGAAAATTCTCAAAGAGTTGCTGAAGATGTAGAGAAGGCTTTGAAGCTTAGTTATGGTGAGTTGGAGATAGATATACTAAATGCTAAAGATGTTGGCTTAAAGAGGGATTTCATACACTATAGCGAGCATTTTGCTTGTTTTGATTGTAAAATATCTTTTGATGAGTTAGAACCACTTAGCTTCTCTTTTAACTCGCCTAAAGGAGCTTGTAGAACTTGTGATGGGTTAGGCATTAGATATAGCCTTGATATGTCAAAGATTATTGATCCACATCTCTCTATTGATAAAGGTGCTGTTAAACTTCTTTTTGGATTTAATAAAAGTTACTATTTTAAACTTCTAAATGCCTTTTGCGAACAAAGTGATATAGATACAAAAGTCCCTTATGAAGAGCTTGAAATACATCAACAAAAAGCTATTTTAAATGGTGGCTTTGAAGAGATTGATTTCACTTGGAAAAGACACAAGATAAAAAGAAGGTTTGAGGGTGTTACAAAGATAGCTTATTCAATGGTAAAAGATGAAAAAGATTTAGCTGAGTATATGAGTGAAAAAGTTTGTGATAGTTGTAATGGATTTAGGTTAAATCAAGAGTCACTTGCAGTTAAAATTGCAGATCAAAATATAGCATTTTTACTAAATGTTCCTATCGAAGAGTGTTATGACTTTTTTCATAATGAAAAGAACTTTGAGTATTTCAACGAACAACAAAAGATGATAGCAAAACCAATACTAAAAGAGATACAAGAGCGACTCTACTTCCTGCATGATGTAGGACTAGGATACCTCTCTCTTGGACGAGATGCTAGAAGTATAAGTGGTGGAGAGGCTCAACGGATAAGGATAGCTTCTCAGATTGGTAGTGGATTAACAGGTGTTATGTATGTTTTAGATGAACCTAGCATAGGCTTACATGAGAGAGATACTATAAGACTTATCAGAACTTTGAAAAATCTACAAGCTAAAGGAAATAGTGTTATCGTGGTTGAGCATGATAAAGAGACTATTATGAGTGCTGATTTTATTATCGATATTGGTCCAAAAGCTGGTAAAGGTGGTGGTGAGGTTATATTTAGTGGAACTATGAAAAAACTTAAAAAGGCTAAGACTCTGACTGCTGATTATCTCTTTGATAGAAAAGTTATTGACTACTATAAAGATAGAAGTTACGATAAGTGGATTGAGATGAAAAATGTAAATATAAATAATATCTCAAAACTTGATGTTAAAATTCCACTTCAATGTTTAGTTGCAGTTACCGGAGTTAGTGGTAGTGGTAAAAGTTCGCTTATTTTACAAACACTTCTACCTGTTGCTAAAGAGTTATTAAATCGTTCGAAAAAAGTTAACAAGATTGATGGAGTTGAGTGTTTAGGTTTAGAAGAGCTTGATAAAGTTATCTATCTTGATCAAAGTCCAATAGGGCGAACTTCGCGAAGTAACCCTGCTACTTATACTGGTATTATGGATGAAGTTAGAGTTTTATTTTCAAAGACAAAAGAGGCTGAACTTCGCGGATATAAAATAGGAAGATTTAGTTTCAATGTAAAAGGTGGTCGATGTGAAAAGTGCCAAGGTGATGGTGATATAAAGATTGAGATGCACTTTTTACCTGATATTGAAGTTAAGTGTGATGCTTGTTTTGGTAAGAGATACAATGATCAAACTTTAGAGATAGAGTATAGAGGGAAAAATATATCTGAGGTGCTTGATATGAGTGTAGATGAAGCATTTATCTTTTTTGAAGCGATACCTAAGATATACCAAAAGTTAAAGACTCTTAAGGATGTAGGACTTGGATATATATCACTTGGACAAAATGCTACAACACTTAGTGGTGGTGAGGCTCAACGTATGAAACTTTCAAAAGAGCTTAGTAAAAAAGATACGGGCAATACACTCTATATACTAGATGAACCTACAACGGGTCTTCATTTTGCTGATGTCGATAGACTAACTTTGGTACTTCAGCACTTAGTTGATTTGGGAAATAGTGTTATTGTTATAGAACATAATCTTGACATCATTAAAAATGCAGATCATATCATCGATATAGGACCAGAAGGTGGTATAAAAGGTGGTATGATAGTTGATGAAGGTAGACCTCGCGAGATAGTAAGTAGGTTTGATAAAACTGGAAGTTATACTGGAAAATATCTAGCAAATGAACTTTTATAGTATTGCACTAAAAGCTGAAGCAAAGCCACTAATAGAAGAGTTTAAACTTAAAAAAAGTTCAAACTCTCTTTTTGAAATATATGAAAACAGTGATACTAAACTTATCATAACAGGTATGGGGGTTATAAACTCCTCTATCGCAACTACCTATCTTCTTACAAAATATACTATCTCTCCACATGATAATATAACAAATATCGGGATAGCTGGTTGTAGTTTTAAAGCAAATATTGGAGAGTGTTTTTATATAAATAAAGTTATATGTTATGACTCAAAATCTATAGAACTCCTACCAAAAAAAGAAGATAAGATATATAAAAAACTAACATCCTTCTCAACTCCTCAAGATGATAAAACCATTGTAAAAAACTCACTTATTGATATGGAGGCTTGTGGATTTATAAAATCTGCAAAAAAGTTTATTGATAAAGAAAATATAACGATTATTAAAGTTGTAAGTGATTTTGTAGATGATAGCATACCCTCACATGAGTCTATATGTAAAATAATTAAAAAAATATTATAAGTTGCCGATACTGCTCTAACTAAAGGAGCAGTATATGAGCTTAGAATCATACAACTATCTTGATAGCTTAACTGGCTTAAAAAACAGAGTTAAACTTCATGAAGATTTACATAAAAATCATTATACTTTGATGGCTATTATAAATATTGATAGAGTTAACTTTATAAATAATCTATATGGATCTTCTATAGGTGATAT
>DQSO01000173.1 GCA_015663225.1 Campylobacterales bacterium | reverse complement strand
GTGTGAACTTCAAAACTATACACTGCTTATGAGGATAAATGAGCAAAAATATAGTATTCAAGATACTTTCAGACCGATAAAAGATTGGGGCATGATCAAGTATGACTCAGGTCTTTGTATAGTTTGTGAAAAGTGTGTTACTGTTTGTAAAGATATGATTGGTGATGGGGCTTTAAAAACTGTACCTAGAGGTGGTGAAGCACTAGATAAATCTATGAAAGAGAATATGCCAAAAGATGCTTATGCAACTTGGAATAAGGTTCAAAAATCTATTATTGGACTCTCAAGTGGTGAAGAGATGCTTGATTGTCAAGATTGTGGTGAGTGTATTGAAGTTTGTCCAGTTGGAGCACTTGTAAGTAGTGATTTCCAATACAAAGCAAATGCATGGGAGCTTAAAAAGATTCCAGCAGCAAATCCTCACTCATCTGATTGTGCATTTTTATACTATCAAACAAAGCATGGAGATAGTAAAAACTATGAAGATAAAATCTTTAGAGTTACAAATGAACATCACTATGCAAGTTTAAGTGGAGCAGCTAGATTTGGATTTGATTTTGAAAATAGGGTTTTAGGTAAAGATAAAGCTATGCTTGATAAAGCTGTAGATTTTATTAAAACAAAAGCTAAAGGTATAAAGTTTAACTCTTATATTACAAATGAAGAAGCACTTATTTTACAAAGATTAAAAGAGAAATATGACTTAAAACTTATAAATAGTGATGCTTTAATATTTCAAAAATTTATGAAAGCTTATTCATCAACAAGTGGAACAGACCTTTATAGTGGAACTTTAAATGATTTAAAGAGTTCAAATTTCATAATAATAGTTGGAACACATCTAAGATATGATGCTCCTTCAGTCGGATATGCTGTGAATAATGGGCTTACTATGAATAAAGGTGCGGGTTTATACTTTCATCAATTAGGAGATAGTATAGTTGATGGATTTAGTAAAAACCTTATGAGTATAAAAAATAAAGTTGGAAGTGAAGAGCATACATTGGCTTTTATCTTAGAATTTTTAGGTAAGGCTTTAGAGGTTGAAGTACCAACTATTAGTTATGATAGTGCATTAGTAAATCTACCAGAAGATTATGAAGCTAAGATTGTAAAAATGTTAGCTAAAAAAGATACTTTTGCATTGGTAGTTGGCGAAGATGTTTTTGCAAGTGAAAATGTAGCAAAAATTGTTGGGTTGATTGATAGATTGACTGATACAAAAGTAGTGATTATTCCATCACAAACAAATACACTAGGTGTTAGTAAGATTTGTAAACTTGATGAGAGTTGTGATGGTTTGATTTTAGGATATAATGAAGATGGAGATTTTAAAATATCTGCTTTAGGTGATGGAGATTTAGATGTACCTGCACTAAATCAGCAAGAGGGAACATTTACATCACTTGATAAAAGAGTTGTACCGACAAATGCAGCACTTGCATTTTCTGGATATACTCTAAATTGTATAGCAAATGAGTTAGATGTTAAACAGAGTTATACAATAGATTATACAAAAGAGCTACCAGTTGAGAGTGGTTATGAAGCAAGAGAGTTTGATTCACTGCCAAATAGATATGATAATGGTGGAAATGAGTTAAGAGGTTATGTTTTAAATGCTACAGAGTGTGAAGTGAGTGATGAAGTTGGAGATTTAAAGTCTTGGGATGTAGATGGAGATATTGTTTATAGATCAAACCCGATAAACCAATTTAACTATTTTACCAATAAAACCAGCCAACTTAAAGAGAGTGGTGGACTATATGTAAGTAGTGAGTATTTAGAAGAAAAAGCTCTTAGTGATGGTGATAAAGTGAAAGTTGGTGAACTTGAAGTTGAAGTAAGACTTGATAGTAAACTAACAGGATTAATTCCTTATCTTCCAACATTTGATAAAGATATAGATGTAAGTCAAATCTTTGAGAGTGGTTATAGATTTAGTCAAATTTCAGTGGGAAAGGTGTAAAGAATGGAAACAGCTTATATAATAGAAACCATTGTTAAAGTAGTAGTTATTTTAACAGTTTTTTCAGCATTAGCGGGTATTACAACATATTTTGAAAGAAAAGTTTTAGCATTTATGCAAAGAAGATTAGGACCAACACATGTTGGACCTGTTGGATTGTTACAAGTTGCAGCTGATGGTATTAAACTTTTTACAAAAGAAGATATTGTACCTCAAAATGCAGTTAAACCAATATTTAAAATCGCACCTGTAATAGCTTCTGCTACCGCATTTATAGCTATGGCAGGTATCCCGTTTTTGCCTGAGTTTACTCTGCCTTTTAGTGACTATGTAGTTAGACCTATTGTTGCTGATGTTAATATTGGTGTACTTTATGTTGTTGGTGTTATGGCAGTTGGTATGTATGCACCACTTCTAGGAGGTATGGCTTCACATAATAAATGGGCGATGTTGGGTGCAGCAAGAACAGTTATTCAGATGCTTTCTTTTGAAGTTGTAACTGGTCTTTCACTGATTGCTCCACTTATGATGGTGGGAAGTCTATCTTTAATAGATATAAATAACTATCAAGGTGTAGAACAAAGTAATATGTGGTTAGTTGTTGCTCAACCAATAGCATTTATTTTATATTTGATTTCTGGATATGCAGAGACAAATAGAACACCGTTTGACTTGCTTGAGCATGAAGCAGAGATTGTAACTGGTTATGCTACTGAGTATAGTGGTATGAGATGGGGACTTTTTGCGATTGGTGAGTATGCAAATATGTTTACGGTTGCATTTGTAGCAAGTTTAGTATTTTTAGGTGGTTTTAATCCTATGTTTGGATTTATTCCTGGTGGATTATCAATTATACTTAAAGTATCAATGTTGATATTCCTATTTTTATGGGTTAGAGCTGCTTGGCCACATGTTAGACCAGATCAGTTGATGTGGTTTTGTTGGAAAGTATTGATGCCGTTAGCGGTTGTAAATATATTAATCACTGGCATAGTGCTTTTATAGAAGGATTGAATGATGGATTTAAAAAATTATAACAATCGAGATGTAAGTGAAGATTATATCTTTATTAAGGGAAGTGATGAGCCAATAACTTGGAGTGAAAAGTTTTTACAAGTTGTTGATAGAACTTTAAGTGGAGAGTTATTTGTAGGTCTTTGGATTGTTTTAAGAGAGATGATTAGGTTTAATATACATACTGTAAAATATCCTTTAGAAAAACTACCTATTAGTCCAAGATATAGAGCACTTCATGAGATAAAAAGACTTACTGAGAGTGGTAATCAAAGATGTATAGGTTGTGGACTTTGTGAAAAAATTTGTATATCAAATTGTATACAAATAGATACAAAGTATGGTAATAAAGGTAGAAAAGTTGTAAAAGGTTATACGATTAATCTTGGACGATGTATCTATTGTGGTTATTGTGCTGAAGTTTGTCCAGAACTTGCTATTACTCATGGTCAAGATTATGAAAATGTAAGTGAACAAAGAGCTCACTATACATCTATGGGAGAGCTTGTTACTCCTATGGATATATTTAAAGCTGGTAGACAAAGAGAGTTTGAGGGATTTGGTGCTGTTAGTCCAAATGCAGATGATAATATTAAAAAAACGCCGTTGGCATATTAAGGATATATGATGGAAGCAATAGCATTTTATCTTTTTTCAGTTCTTACGATAGTGATGTTCTTAATCGTAGTATATAGTAAAAATGCACTCTACTCTATGAGTGCATTGGCCGCTGGTATGATTTTGATTTCAGGTTTCTTCTTCTTATTAGGGGCAGATTTTTTAGGTGTAGTTCAAGTTATAGTTTACACTGGGGCAGTTATGGCTCTATATGCATTTGGTATGATGTTTTTTGATACAACTGCTGATATTAAAGAGAAGATTGATAATAAATTTATCTCAAATATTTTGATAGCAGCAAGTGCAATTTTACTTATTTGTATAGTTACTGCACCATTTGTTGCACATGGGTTTATGCCTGATTATGCCATGAGTGATCATACTTTAATTGGTGCTAATAATCCACAAGCGATAGGTGTTGTTTTATTTACAAAGTATCTAGCTCAGTTTGAATTAGCTGCAGTTATGTTACTTGTTGCGATGATTGCAGGTATTATCTTGGTTGGTAAAAAGATGGATGATAGTATCACAAGCAGTAATGCATATGATGTAAAAGTTGAAGCTGAAGAGTTTGATTTGAGTAAAAAGGATGATAAATGATAACACTAACCCACTATTTAGTATTAGCAACTATACTTTTTGTTATAGGGCTAATAGGAGTTATTAGAAGAAAAAATCTTCTACTACTATTTTTCTCAACAGAGATTTTACTGAACTCTGTAAATATTGCTTTTGCAGCAATTTCAAAGTTTCAAGCTGATTATGCGGGTCAAATGTTTGCATTTTTTATCATAGCGGTTGCTGCTAGTGAAGTTGCAGTTGGACTAGGACTTTTAGTTTTATGGTATAAGAGAAATGGAACTATTGATCTTGACTCACTACAGCAGATGAAAGGATAGATATGGAAAATTATTTATATATAGCACTTTTTGCACCACTTGTTGGTTCTTTATTTGCAGCAATATTTGGAGCAATGCCTAAAAAACAAATTACAGGTATTGTTACATCAATCTTACTTGGTCTCTCTTGGTTTGCATCTATGAAGCTTCTATTTCATGTAAATGCACATGATGTAGTATCT
>DQSO01000175.1 GCA_015663225.1 Campylobacterales bacterium | reverse complement strand
TCCATGAGCTGTATAGTATGCACTCAAATCTTTTTTAGGTGTAGTTATTTCAGCTAATGCGCTTGCAATCTGTGCATCTGTTCTTGTCGCTGCCAACTTTGGTATAGCAACACTTGCCAATATTCCTAGTATTACGATTACAAAGATTAACTCAATCATTGTAAAACCTCTTCTTTTTGTTGTATGCTTATTCATAAAATCTCCTTGTTTTGTTTTATATGTCTATATCGTCACTTTAGTCTTTTTATTTAGTTTTTTTTACATCTTTTACGATTTTTTTACCCTCATTGGCTCTATCTTTTGCCTTAGAAACTATTTTTTTGATTTCATTTGAAGCATTAGAAGATTGACTAGCTAGATTTCTAACTTCACTTGCTACAACCGCAAAGCCTTTGTTTTAAACTTTAGGAGTAATAGTTATTTTTTTATAGATACTAAGATTATCTATTATTTTCATATTATTTCTATACACCAATATCGACAATCAAAAAAATATTTTTTAATTAAAATGATTTTTCGCTATAATTCCACAAAAAGGTAAAGTTTGCAAAAGTTTAAACTTGTAAGTAAATACTCTCCCGCAGGTGATCAACCTAAAGCTATAGAAAAACTAACTAACTCTATAAAAGAAGGCAACAGATACCAAACTTTAGTTGGAGTAACTGGTAGTGGTAAGACTTATACAATGAGTCAAGTTATAAAAAATACTCAGATGCCAACTTTGATACTTACTCACAACAAAACTTTAGCAGCTCAGCTTTATAGTGAGTTTAGACACTTTTTTCCTAACAACCATGTAGAGTATTTTATCTCATATTATGACTACTATCAACCTGAAGCTTATATTCCTAGAACTGATATGTTCATAGAAAAAGATAGTTCGATAAATGAAGAGATAGAACGACTACGACTCTCTGCAACTGCTTCTATGCTTAGTTATGACGATGTTATTTGTATCGCTTCAGTTTCTGCTAACTATGGTTTGGGAAATCCAGAAGAGTACAAAAAGATGGTTCTTCGTATAGAGGTTGGTGAAGAGGTAAATCAAAAACAGCTACTACTTCGTCTAGTTGATATGGGATATAAAAGAAATGATAACTACTTTGATAGAGGTGATTTTAGAGTAAATGGCGAGGTTATCGATATATATCCAGCTTATAGTGATGAAGCAGCGATTAGAATAGAGTTTTTTGGTGATGAAGTTGAAAGAATTTATTATTTTGATTCACTCACTAATAATAAAATCAAAGAGTTAAAAAAGGCTATTGTCTATGCTGCAAATCAGTTTATAGTTGGACAAGATAGATTAAAGATTGCAACAAAAGAGATAGAAGAAGAGCTAGGAAAGAGACTTAGCTACTATAAAAAAGAAGATAGAATGGTTGAATATCAAAGGCTTAAACAAAGAGTTGAGTTTGACTTGGAGATGATAGAAGCAACTGGTACTTGTAAGGGTATTGAAAACTATGCAAGACATTTAACTGGTAAAAAAGCGGGAGAGACTCCCTACTCTTTGTATGATTATTTTGAAGCAATGAATAAAGATTATCTTGTGATAGTTGATGAATCTCATGTTTCACTACCTCAGTTTCGTGGTATGTATGCGGGGGATAGAAGCAGAAAAGAAGTTTTAGTTGATTATGGATTTAGACTTCCAACTGCACTTGACAATCGTCCTTTAATGTTTGATGAGTTTATTACGAAAGCTCCGCATTATCTGTTTGTTTCGGCAACTCCTGCGCCACTTGAACTTGAACTATCATGTGGAAATATAGCGGAACAAATCATAAGACCAACAGGACTACTAGACCCTGTTATAGAGATAATGGATAGTGAGTTTCAAGTAGAAAAACTTTTTGACGAGATACAAAAAGTTGTAGCAAAAAAGCAGAGAATCTTAGTAACAGTTTTGACAAAAAAGATGGCAGAAGAGCTTTCAAAATACTACCTTTCCCTAAAGATGAAAGTAAAGTATATGCACTCAGATATAGATACGATAGAGAGAAATCAAATCATACGAAGTCTTAGAGTTGGAGATTTTGATGTACTTATTGGTATCAACCTTTTAAGAGAGGGTTTAGACCTTCCAGAAGTTTCACTTGTAGCAATACTTGATGCAGATAAAGAGGGATTTTTAAGAAGTGAAACTGCTCTTACTCAGACTATGGGAAGGGCTGCAAGAAATGTAGATGGTAGAGTAATACTATTTGCAAAAAAGATAACAAGAAGTATGCAAGCTTCAATAGATACTATAAATTATAGAAGAAAAACTCAAGAAGCTTTCAATAAAAAGCATAATATTACTCCAACTACAACAACTAGAGATTTAGATGAAAATTTACGACTTGAAGAGTATGCAGATATTGGAAACAAAAAGCTTAAAGACAAACTTCCACCAAAAGAGAAAAAGAAGATAGTTGATGCACTAAAAATAAAAATGCTAGCAGCTGCAAAAAACCTAGAGTTTGAAGTAGCCGCTAAAATAAGAGATGAAATAGAGAAGATTAAAAAATTATAAAATTTATGATATAATTTATAAAATTATGTATATTTAACTTTTCTAGGATATTTATGAGTAAATTAGAACTAAATCACCCTTCACTTTATACAAATAGAGAGCTAAGTTGGCTAAGATTTAACTCCAGAGTTTTGTTTCAGTCACAGATAAAGACTTCTCCACTTCTTGAGCGATTAAAATTTATAGCTATCTACTGTACAAATCTTGATGAATTCTACATGATAAGAGTAGCTGGACTAAAACAGCTTTATTCTGCACGACTGACATCTTCGGGACTAGATGAAATGCTACCAGTTGATCAGCTAGAATCTATATCATCATATCTTCATGATGAACAGATAAAACTTGAAAAACACTACTATGAGATTATTGAAGAGCTAAAAGAGAAAAATCTTCATTTAACAAGATATAGATATCTAAGCGAAAACCAAAAACAAAAAGCTGATGAGTTTTTTTATGAAAATGTTTTTCCAGTTATAATACCTATCGCAGTTGATGCAACTCATCCATTTCCTCCACTAAATAACCTTAGCCTTTCACTAGCTATAAAGTTAGTTGACAGTGAAAATGAAGATATTATAAAGTATGCAATGATTCGGATACCTAGAATACTTCCTAGATTTATAGAGATAGATGAGAATACATTTGTAAATATAGAGTCACTTGTTAGGGCTCATATAGAGAATATTTTTCCAGGATACAGTGTAGTTTCAACAGCTTATTTTAGAGTGACTAGAAATGCTGATATAGATATAGAAGAAGAGGAAGCTGATGATTTTATGGAGATACTCGAGCAGGGTTTAAAGCTAAGAAGAAAAGGTGCTTTTGTTCGGCTAGAGATAGAGAAAGATTGTGATAGTGAACTACTTGGCTTTCTAAATTCATATCTGCGAATAAATTCACGAGATATATATGAATATAGTGTACCTCTAAATCTTGGGGCGCTTTGGGATATAGTTGGTAATAAAAACTTTTCTCATCTGTCGTTGGCACAATACCGCCCAAAAACTCTACCTCCTTTAGATAATACAAATGAGTCTATATTTGATATTTTAGATAGACAAGATGTTTTAACTATGCAACCATTTGAATCTTTTGAGCCAGTTGTAAAACTCATAAAAGATGCATCAACAGATTCTCAAGTTCTATCTATCAGAATCTCACTCTATCGTGTTGGAAAAAAC
>DQSO01000005.1 GCA_015663225.1 Campylobacterales bacterium | reverse complement strand
TTTTTTCTTACTAAAAAGCTCCATCAATTACCACCTCTTAATTTATTTATTACACTAGCTTTATCACCATCAAGTATCTTTTTACCCTGATTCATAACAATAACTCTATCAGCAACACTTAGAAGTGAATTTTTATGTGTTATTAAAAGCATAGTTTTATGTTCAATACTTTGGTTGATATTATCCATAACTTTTTTCTCAGTTTGAGAATCCATCATACTTGTAGGCTCATCAAATAAGATAATAGGAGAATCAATCAAAAATGCCCTTGCAATAGAAACACTCTGCCTTTGACCTCCACTAAGTCCCGCTCCCATCTCTCCTACATTCATCTCATATCCAAGTGGATGTATATTTAAAAACTCATCTACACAAGCTAACTTACTAGCTCTTAATATTCTCTCATCATCTGAATGTGGAGCACGAAGTATAAGATTATCTTTTAGAGTTCCCTTAAATAAAGTTATATCCTGTGCAACATAAGCTAAATTTCTTCGAATATCTGCTGGATTTATCTGCTTAATATCAATACCATCTATAAAAATATCTCCACTTGTAGGCTTATAAAGTCCTAAAATTAGTTTTGCAATCGTACTCTTTCCACTTCCAATCTTCCCAATAATAGCTACCTTTTCACCAGGTTTTATCACAAAACTAACATCATTAAGTGCTGGTCTATCCTCTCCTGGATATGAAAAAGTTACATTTCTAAACTCAATATGACCTGTAAAAGGTGGTCGCTCAACAAATTTCTTTCCATCTTCTCGCTCAACAGGCATATTCATAATTTCATTTAATGTATTGAAAGAAACTTTTGTCTGTTCAAGTGAAGAGATCAAAGTTGTTATCTGACTAAGTGGGGCAATAGCTCTAGTTGAAAGCATATTAATCGCTATCAAAGCACCCATACTCATAGTCTTATCTGAAATCAAATAGACACCAACAATAATAACAGCAATAGTATTTAACTGAACAAAAAACTGAGTTATCATTGGTATTGAAGAAGATAAAATTTTAGTTTTCATACTCTTATTCGCAATCTCACCAGTTGCTTCTTCCCATTTCCACTGACTTCGCCCATGATAATTCATTGTTTTTATAGTCTCTAAGTTTACAAGAGATTCTATAAGTATAGAGTTTTTATTTGCACTAGCTTCATTGGTAGCTTCGATACTTCTATAAAGTGGTCCGCGAACTGCCAATACATAAAGTGTCACAATAGCCATAATTCCCATTGGAATAAAAACTATCTCTCCACCTAGTATATATATGATTACTAAAAAAATAATTGAAAATGGTATATCTATAAAAGCTACCATAGTTGAAGTTGTAAAAAAGTTTTTTAAGTGATCAAACTCTTTTATATTATTTGCAAATGACCCAACTGAAGCAGGACGAGAGTCCATTTTTATATCTAATACTCTCTCAAAAATCTTACTTGACATGATAATATCATTTTTTTTAGAAGCTATCTCTAAAAAATAAGTACGAGTTAGCTTAATAATCATATCAAGTACATACATCACACCAATACCAACTGCTAATACCCATAATGTATCCATAGCATCATTTGGTACAACTCTATCATAAACATTCATTGTAAATAGTGGTCCAAATATCATAAAAATATTTACAAGCATTGAAGCAATAATTACATCTTTATATATAGATGAAGATAATCTTAAAGTATCCCAAAACCAATGTTTTGTATCACTTTTAACTACTTTATCATTTTTTTCAACATAGTCATAACTCTTTTTTAGATAAAAAGTATAACCTATGTAATAACTCTTTAACTCTTTATAACTCATTTTAACAACACTATCACCAGTATCAGGAAGTATAACTTCTGCTAAATCAATATCTCTATCAACACTCTCTAAAATACATGCTCTTTGATTATTTAGTATTAAAATTACTGGTAATACAAGAGATGAAAGTTCATCTAAATCTTTATTTACAAGCTTTGAATTTAATCCAGCTCTCTTTGCTGCTCTTGAAAAAAGAGACTTGGAGTTATTTAGAGAAAACAACTCCACTATCCCCTTAGCCCCATCTTGAGGAAGTCCAGCAGTTAGTGATTCTGCTGAAAAAGGTTTATGATAAAGTTTTGTATATAAAACTAAACACTCTAAAAGGTCATTTCCATTAACCCCAATATCCATTAATCCGCTGCTACTGCTCATCTCTATCTACTTACTCTACTTCTTCTTATATACCCTGTTCTATTATATTTTTTCCAACCATTTTTAACAATACCAGTGACTCTTATCCATCCACCATCACTATAACCAGTTATAATAGTTCCTGCATGAAAAGTTTCTAAGACTCTTCCATTTGCTTTTGTGTAGACTTTAGCTGAAGATTTTAACTTATATCTTTGAGATTTTCTTTGACTAATCTTTGGAGCTGCTACATACTCTTCTTGATATACCTCATCTCCAACTGCTGCAACTTTACAATCACTTGTAGATACCACTTCATATGAGCCAAATGACATTAAATTATCTACACCAATTGCACTACTATATGCTGTTGGCTCTCTATTTTCATCTACTGGCAAAACATCTTCTACATAATTCATCTGAGTATAATTATGCAACATTGATTCTTGAATACCTATCTCACTTTTAATATTTCCATTTACCATATCAACTAATATTCCAAGTGCTTTTAGAACTTTTAGTTTTGCATAAACTAAGTCATACTTAGTATTTATTAATTTTTGTTGTGCACTATTATAATCAGTCTGTGCTGCTAAAAATTCAAATAGACTTTTTTGACCTATTTTAAATCTTTGAGTAATAGTCTCAAGTTTTGCATTTGAATTTATAACATAAGTATCAAGATATGTATACTCTTTTTCAATCATCTTATATGACATCCAAGCTGACTCAATCTCTTGAGTAACTTCTCTTTTAATAGAGTAAAATTTTTCATTCTCAACATGAATCAAACTTTTATTTTTATTGCTTAATGATAGATCTTTAAAACCTTTAAAAAGATTCCATTTAAAGTTTACTCCACCTTTTAATTCAGTATATTCTCGATCATCACCTCTTCTCTCATCAACTTCATTATCATTATATGACTTGGAAAGACTTAAATCAACTATTGGATAAAAACCATTTAAATCTCTTTTTTGGTTATATCTTGCTTGAATAACATTATATCTTTGAACATGAATTGCAGGATTATTTGCTAGTGCAAACTCTATAGCCTGAGGAAGTGTATAGTTTAAATTTTCTCCAACTCCAGGGGCTGTAAAACTATTAGCATCATCATATCTACCTAGATATTTATGCAGAACAATTTGTGAAGATTTAAAGTTTTTACTCTGTGCAAGATAGTTTGCATAAGCTAAATTTGTCTTTGCAGTAATCTCTTGAATATCACCAATAACACCAACACCAGATTTTTGTCTAGCACTCATTGCACTCATAATAGTTTGATGTTTATTATAATTATCAACCTCAATACTCAGTAAATCTCTATTTCTAACAACATCAATATAAGCTTTAGCAGCTTCTAAACTTTGTTCATTTACAGTCTGAACATATGAATAAGCAGCCGACGCTAATGCGGCTTTTTTAGCATCTATATCATGAACTGTTCCAAAACCATTAAAAAGATTCTCTGTAGCACTTAGAGTTATATTTTTATTTGTACCTTCTGAATCAGCTAAACCTGATGGTTTCGTATATTTTGTTTTAACCTTATTAATGCCACCACTTAAATCAATACTTGGTAAAAAGAGATCACCTTTAGATATATTCAGTGTTTCATAAATACTGTTATACTCTTTCTTCTTTTGAATAACTTTTGGGTTGTTTTGAGAGACTTCGCTCATAATACTCGCCATATCTACAGCCATTAGATTTAATGCAACTACTGTTGACAAGAGTGTTAATTTAACTATTTTCACTTTTATTCCTTTTTTTCCGTCGTTAGCAGTAAATCGACAAAAGAGAAAAAAAGTTTATGTTTTTTGAAATTTAATTAAAATTTATGTTTTTTTATAAAGAAAGATATTGTTTTTTTAACAATATCTTATTTTGTTAAGTCTATCTAGCAACTCCTACCGCTCTAAGTTCTCTGATAACATTTACTTTGATTTCGCCAGGATATTGAACCTTCTCTTCAATCTCTTTTGCAATCTCTTTTGCAACAAGTACAGCCTCATCATCATTTATAAGTTTAGCATTTATGATAACTCTAATCTCTCGCCCAGCATTTATAGCATAAGCTTGTCTTACACCTTTTTTACTAGTAGCAATCTTCTCAATATCTTCTACTCGTTTTAAAAATGCTTCTAATACTTCTCGTCTAGCTCCTGGTCTTGCAGCACTTAGTGTATCAGCAGCACAAACAGCAGCCGATTCAACACTAGTAGCATCCGCATGTCCGTGATGTGCAAAAATACCATTTAAAACTACATCACACTCACCATATCTTTTACAAACCTCAGCTCCTAAATCAACATGACTACCACTAAAATCATGAGTTAAAGCTTTTCCTATATCATGCAAAATCCCAGCTCTTTTAGCAAGCTTAGCATCACCACCACACTCAGCAGCAATAACACCAGCAAGATGTGAAACTTCCAAAGAGTGTCCAAGTGCATTTTGCCCATAACTAGCACGAAATTTTAGTTTACCAATAAGCTTTACAAGCTCAGGATGCATATTTGTAATACCCATATCAAAGATAATATCCTCACCCTCTTGTAAGATAGTATCTTCAAACTCTTTAGTTACCTTTTTAAAAATCTCTTCTATACGAGCTGGTTGAATTCTACCATCAGCTACAAGTTCCCCAATAACTTTAGTAGCAACAGCTCGTCGATAAAGATTAAATGAGCTAAGTATGATAACATTTGGTGTATCATCTATGATAATATCAACTCCCAAAAGCATCTCTAGAGATTTAATATTTCTACCCTCTTTACCAATAATTCTACCCTTTAACTCATCACTTGGAAGATTTACAGTATTTATAAGTCTCTCAGCAGAATAATCACCAGCAAACCTACTAGTTGCTTGAGCTAATATATAGTTAGCATTTTTCTTTGCATTTTTCTTTGCTTCTGCTTCATATTTTCTAACAATATGAGCAATATCAGCACGAGAGTCTTCTTCTACTCTTTTTAAAACTATCTCTTTAGCCTCGTCCTTAGTCATACCTGAAGCTTTTTCAATAAGTTTATCAGCTTCTGCAATTTTAACAGTATATTCATCTTCTATAGATTTAAGTTCATCTTCTTGAGTTTTTAATTCATTTTTATGCTTTTTAAGTTCGTCTTTTTCTAAAGTTATACTCTTAAGTTCATCTTTAAAAAGCTCATTTAACTCTCTCTCTTTTTTAGATAATTCATCAAGCTTTCTAGTATAATCATCAAGAAGTTTCTCCTCTTTTTTCTCATATCTATCTTTTAAACCTAACTCTAACTCTTTAACTTTTATCTTAGAATCATGAAGTGCCAATTCAGCTTCATGCTCAATAGCTTTTGCTTTTGCTTTTGCTTGTTCAACATATATATTTGCATTTGCACTATTTATCTTTTTAGAAGTAAAAAAAGCAACAACTCCACCTATAGCTAAGCCTCCACCGGCTAATAAAATCTCATTTATCATTGTTTTCCCTATATTTTTATTAGGGGGTTATATAAAAATCTGCTGATATATCATGCCAATCGGTAATATCTTCTCTCGTATAACAACTATCTCTTTGTACAAATACTACTATTGGTTTCTTTCGAAGTTTCTCATAAAATCTATCATACATACCTTTGCCAAAACCAACTCGTTTATAGTTTCCATCAACCCCTACAACAGGAACTATAATCATATCTATTTGCTCTACTATTAAGTTTGAGTTTGGTGATTGCAAAATTTTAAAACTACCCTCTTTTTTCAAAGGCAGACGATATTTTACCATTTTAAAACTTTCTTGCTCTATAAATGGAACAAAAATATTAAACTTTTTCCTTCTATACTTTTTCATTAACTTTTGCAAATCTACTTCAATACCAAGTGGTAAGTAAACTAATATATTTTTAACATCTAAATTATCAATCAGCTCTTCGATTTTTCGTGAAACCAAATAGTCTTTATAATATCTACTTTGTTGTGAAACTACTTTAAGTTTTTTTAAGCATTTTTTTCTAAAGCTATTTTTATCCAATTTCTAAGCCTTTTTTATATAAAATAAATCTCAACAGATAAGGAGTATCAAATTTAATGATAAAAATTATTATATCTGTATTTTCATTGATGTTGCTTTTTACCGGTTGTGAAGATAAAAGCTCTCTGGAAAAACTTGCTCAAAAAATGCAAAAAGATTTAATTAAAACCACCAATACATCAAAACAAATAGAACAAAATCAAACTATACTTCCAAAAAAAGAGAATCAAGAAACAACACCAATAGCTCCTAAACTAACCAATCTAACACTAAAAACACTCTCGCATGATAATATAAAACTGAAGTTTTTAGAAGATGGAATAAAGTTTGAAAAATATAAAAATAAAATAGTAATATTAGATATATTTACCACTTGGTGTCCACCTTGTATGGAGGTATTTCCTCATCTAATAGATATACAAAAAAAATATAAAAAAGATCTCCAATTTATAGGTCTACTTATGGAAGAAGGACGAAGAAATAGTGAGATATTAGAGTTTAAGAAAAAGCATAAACTTAACTACCCAATAACCAACTCAAAAGAAAACTTTATACTTGTAAACACTTGGGGTGGTGTATCTGGTTATCCAACTATCATCATATTTGATAAAAAAGGAAATTACTTTAACCACTTCAATGGAGCAGTTCCACAAGAGATGCTAGAAGCAGATATTAAAAAAGTATTACAATTAAAATAAGGATATAAATGTTCGGTTTCTTAAAAAAAACAAAAGATGTTATAAAGTCAATAGTTCCAAAAAAACAAGTTACAATATCTAAAGATAGACTTGAAGAGATACTTTTAGAAGCAGATGTTAGCTATGAAGTTGTTGAGGAAGTTATCTACTACCTACCTCCATCAGATATGGTAGAAAAAAAAGATGTTAAAAGAATCCTGCTTTCATACTTTATAGATGTTGAAAAAGAACAAGAGATAACACAGAGTCCATTTGTTGAATTAATCTTTGGAATAAATGGTGCAGGTAAAACTACAACAGTAGCAAAACTTGCAAATCACTATAAAAAAGGTGGCAATGGTGTGATTTTAGCAGCCTCAGATACATTTAGAGCAGCTGCAGTTGAACAACTAAAAAGATGGGCTACAAAACTTGACATACCAGTAGTATCTTCCAAGCAAGGAGCTGATCCTTCATCTGTCGCTTATGATGCCATAAGTAAAGCAGTAGCTAAATCATTCAAGCATGTTATTATTGATACTGCTGGAAGACTGCATACTGCACAAAATCTATCTAGCGAACTTCAAAAAATTGTTAGGATCTCAAATAAAGCAAAAGAGGGAGCACCTCATAGAACTATACTTGTACTAGATGGCACTCAAGGAAACTCTGCTATAAATCAAGCAATAGAGTTTAATAAAATAGTTCCAGTAGATGCTCTAATCATCACAAAACTAGATGGCACAGCAAAAGGTGGAGCAATTATATCTGTTGCTAAAGAGTTACAAAAGCCTATTTTATTTATTGGAGTAGGTGAAGGTGAAAATGATTTAATAAAGTATGACAAAGAAGCTTTTGTTGATGATATTTTAGATGAAATATTCTTAGATGGCTAAAGTAAAAACTCTATTTGAATGCCAAGCTTGTGGTTATCAAAGTGCTAAATGGCTGGGTAAATGTCCAAACTGTGGAGCATGGGAAAACTTTTTAGAACTAACACATGATCAACAAGAGTCTCTTAAAACCATATCTACTACTTCTAA
>DQSO01000029.1 GCA_015663225.1 Campylobacterales bacterium | reverse complement strand
TTATACACTTAAACCTATGACACAATACGGCATGCTTTCAGGTAGAGCTTAAAAAGTAAAGATAAGAGGTAATTTTAGCTAGGGTTATTCTCTTTGGTTATGATTTTAAAGGATATGGGTAAATCTCAGCTACTTCTGTTTTGGGTATCACTTAGTGGTATGGTGGGAATTATGTTTATGAGATATAATCTTCTGCATGATACACAACTAAAACCACTACAGATGCTAAAAAAATCAGAGTACCAATTAGCTCCTGAATGGATAGATGATATTCCTAGTTCTACTGAGGTTATGATAAGTCTTGGTGGGCTTGGTATTTGTATGTTACTTTACTATGTAGGAACAAAAATGTTCAACCTTGATGAGGATGAACAACATTAGAGAGTAGGAAGAGAGATCTTCCTATTTGCTAAAAGGAAATTTTATAGTGAGAGAACTTGTTACATTTTTTATCATTTTAATAGTATTATCTTTAGCACAACATCCTGATTTTTTAACTGCTCCAATAGATAGAATAATTAAATTGCCTACGGCTGGTGCTTATGGAATTGGGGCTATTCATCCTTTAGTTTTTACTATATTTGCATATTTAGTATTTATACTATTTAGAGCTATAGGAAGAAGAGTAAAGAAACTTTTTATAAAATAGTACTTGTGCTACACAATTGTTTCACAAACTTTTTTTATTATACATAATAAAGAGTCTGTTAATACAACGTGTGTTAAAATTCTCTTTCAAATTAAAACAAAAGGATTTACATGAAGACATTTTTAAAACTAGCAATGGCGAGTGCTATTGCACTTACACTTACAACTACAGTTGCATCAGCAGATGCTGCAAAAGGTCAAAAGTTATATGCTAAGAAGCTTAAAGCTCCTTGTGGTATGAGTGGTGCAGATTTTGCTAAGAAAAATACTGTTGATGGTTGGGGTAAAGTTGGAGCAGCTGGTATGGCAGCAGAGATTAAAAAGATTTGTCCAAGTGTTGGCGATAAAGCAATAAAAGAAAAATATATGCAACACTACCTAGACTTCGCAACTCAGTTTGCAAGTGATTCAGGAAATGTTCCTTCTTGCTAGTCTAACTTAAACTATAGAGTTGGTTTTTATATCAACTCTATAGTTTTTCTTTTAAAAGCTTTTAACAGCTTGAACTGCTTTCTACGAGTCTTGCTTATTATGTAAGCTTGCAAGCTTTATAACCAATTCAACTTCACCAACTGGAACTCTTTTTTGCTTTGCTATTTCTTGTGTAGTTAGTCCATCACTGTATAATGATAGTATTTCATTTTCATTTAGATTTGAAGATGTTGCTTGAAGAAGAGTGAGCTTTAGCTGTTTTTCAATAGTATTGACTTTTTCGCTAAGCTCTTTATGTGAAATATCCATAGATTTTATTGTTCTAACAATTTTAATAAGAGATTCTCCTATCTCATATATTTTTGAATCTAAATCTTTATATTGATTATTGGTAAGATTTTCATCTGTATTTTGTGTAGAGTTACTAATATTTGAGTTTAAATCTTCTATCGATTTTTCTATTACTGTTAAATTATGTACTAATTCTCTATCTTTTAGATATAAAAATCCTATAATTAGACCTATAATTACTATTAAAAACAAAAGTACTATATAGCTTGTCATATGTTACTCCTTTTTGATTCTCTGATAAGTTCTCGCTCTTTTGAAGTTATATAAGTATTCCAATCTTGTAGATTTTTCTGGCTTATGAGTGATATTTTTGCAGTATCATTGTCGATAGCCGTTAAGAAAACTGGTATATCTCTTTTAGGAAAGACTGGCATAGGTATTCTTGCATAATAATTAGCTTCAGGAGTAAAAGAGGGTTTTTCAACTTTGATATAATCAAAGTTTAGTCCAATGATTTTTACTTCTTCTAAAAGATGAATATATTCCATTTCTTCATTTTTAATAATAGACTCAAGTCTATCGATTTTTTTATGTAATTCAACAAGAAGTGTTAGCAGGACTTGATCACTTTCACTTGTTTCACCTCTAGCTTTTGCATTTTTTAACCATTGTCCAACTGTATCAGTTTCATACTCACTAAGGAAGTTGTACTCATCTTTAAAAAGTTTACTATTGGAGTTTAGTACTTCTTCATATTTGCAGTTTAGCAAAGTGGGAATAAATCGAATATTTTTCATTTAAAACACCTTATCTAAAATTATTAAAATAAAGAACATTATACCTAGATAGCCATTAAGTGTGAAAAAAGCTTTATCTATTTTAGTAAAATCTCTATTTACAATCTCATGTTCTTTGTATAGTATGATAGCACTTGCTATAACGGCAATATATGCAAAAATACCAAGATTTGAAAGAGCTATAAAAAATAGCCAAAAAAGTATTGTAAGTGCATGAAATATTTTTGATATAAACAGTGTACATTTTGTACCAAACTCAGATGGGATAGAGTGAAGTTTGGTTTTTTTATCAAACTCTATATCTTGTAAAGAGTACAAAAGATCAAATCCTGCTACCCAGAACATAACTCCTATAGATAAAAATAGTGACCACATAGTTATTTGTGCTTCTACGGCTACTACACCTGCTATTGGTGCAAGTCCTAGTGATATACCAAGTATCAAGTGAGCAAGTGAAGAAAATCTTTTAAAAAGTGAGTATGAAGCTAGTATGAAAAGTATAGGGAAGCTGAGGATAAATGCTAAAGAGTTTATAAAAAATGCAACATAGATAAAAATAAGAGCATTTACTATTGTAAAACCAAGTATTTGACTCTTATCTAGTCTACCGTCAATACTTGGTCGGGATGTTGTTCTAGGATTTTTGCGGTCTATATCAATATCTGCATATCTATTAAATCCCATAGCGAAGTTTCTAGCACTTACAGCTGCAATAATACCAAGAAAAAGAAGTTTCCATCCAAAAAAACCATCAGCTGAAACAATCATAGCTATAAAAATAAATGGTAATGAAAATATAGAATGCTTGAACATAACAAGTTCATTTAAGTCACTAAGTAATTTTTTCAATAATTAACCTTTTTATATAAAATAACAGTTTACTTAAATTATCTTAGTTTATAGCTAATAGGGACTGATATAGTAATATTTTGTGATGGTCTTGGAAATGAAGATGAAGCTTCAATAATGGTTTTTTTAGCAGATTTAAGAAGTATGCTTTTTGCTCCACTAGTTTGAATATTTATTACTTTACCTGAAGTAGTTAGGGTGAAAGTTACAAGAGCTATTCCTTGTATACCAAGTTTTTTTGCCATGCGAGGGTATCTTTTTGCTCTTTGTATTGCTTGGTATATTTTTGATTTATTTATTAAAATATATCTAGTTGATATATCTGTGAAAGTATGAGATTTTTCTATCTTTTTAACTACTGGTTTTTTAGTATATTTTTTTTGCCTTTTTTTTACAGACTTCTTTTTAGTTTTTCTTTTTTTCTTGATTGTTTTGGGTTCATATTTTTTTTCTTGAATAACTTTTACTTCTGGAATTGGTTTAGGTTTTTTTATAACGATATGAGATAGTGAAATAACTTTAGTATTTATAGTTTTAACTACTTTTGGTTGAGTGGTAAATCCCCAAAGAACTAGAATAAGAAGTGCAATATGTATTGTTGCAGATATTAAAAATGAGAAAGAAGTTCTATTCATCTTTAGTTATTATGGAGAGATTATCAAAGTTTTTTGCCTTTATCATGTCAAGTATATCAACAAAGTTTTCAAATCTTGAGTCTTTATCACAGTTGATTGCAATAAATGAATCATTTGATAAAGTCAAAAGTTTTTCGTCTAGTTTTTTTAAAGTTATTATCTCTTTTTGAAAGTAAAGCTCACCATTTTTCTTGATAGTTATAACTATATCATCTTTTTTTAACTCTTTTTGTGAAGATGAAGATGGCAAGGATAGTGGTATAATCTTTTTATCTACAAGGGTTGAAGTTATAAGGATAATAGCTAGTAAAACCAATAAAACATCAACAAAAGGGATGATGTTTATATTATCAAACTTTTTCACTCTCATACTCTGCTAAAAAAATTTCTACTTTTCTTGATAATATATTGTAAAAAACAACTGCTGCTATAGCTACAAAAAGTCCAATAGCTGTAGTTTTGAGTGCAAGGGCTAGAGAACTCATAATCTTAGTAGCCACAATATCAGCTGTCCCCATATCTATAAAGGTTTGCATGATAGCTAACACTGTTCCTAAAAGCCCAATATATGGAGCATTTGAAGCTATAGTTGCTATGGTTGTTAAGTTTTTAGTTAAAGAGTTTTCAAGCTTTTTTATATGTGCAAAACTTAATATATCAACTTTTCTAAAAAAAAGTATCCTCTCTATAAAAAAAGTAAAAGAGAGAATACTCATAAAAATCAAAAGTCCAATAACACCATAATCAACTATGTTTGTTAAATGCTCCAATATGCCTCCTAAAATTTATAACTACAGTTGATATACAGATAACGACCAGGTTCATTTGTCAAGGTTTTTGTTCCTCCACCAGCAGCTATAAGTGTTAAATCATTATATGTATTTGATGTTGTATATGCCTTATTAAACAGATTATCAACACCTATAGTTAACTTTATATTATGATTTAGTTCTTTATCAATTTTTAGATTTGCTATTGCATATCCTGGTAGTTCTTGTTCACCATTATCAGCATCTAAAGTATTCCATTTTGCAGATACCATCATACCAAGTTTTATACTTGTTGTTGAATCATACTCAAAATCTGCTGAGATATTTGCTCTTAATGGAGCTATATCAGCTAAATTTGTATCATTTTGTCCTTCTAGTGGAGTATCTTTTTTACCTTTTTGATATGTTGCAGAGTAATCAAGAGATAATCTATCAGTTATTAAAGAAGAACCACTAAGCTCAACTCCATATATCTTTGCATCTATATTTAAAAAGCTAGGTTTTACTGCTGCATTAAAATATATATAATCTTTAAGTTTTGAATAAAATAGTTTTGCTTTTATAGTAGTAGTTGCATAAGTTTTTTTCAGACCTAAATCAATCTCACTGTTTGTAGTTTGTTTTAAATCTGGATTTCCAACTTGTCCACCTGCTGTAGCTCCAGTCATATCCTTGCCATGAAAGTAGAGCTCTCTTCCATCAGGAACTCTTGTTGATCTGCCAATACCTATAAAATAATCAGTAGATTTATCTGCATGATAAGTTGCAAAGATATTAGCACTTAAGCTATTGTAGTTATTGTCTTTTTCTGCTGTATTTTGACTTGAAGAGTCAGTTTTATCATACCTTGCACCAAATTTTAGATCAGTTTGACCAATAATTTTAGAAACTTGTGCAAATACTGCTCTATTTTTAGTAAGTGCATTATCAATACTTTTATTTATATTTATACCATCTTTCTTTGAGTACTGCCCATCCCACTTTCTATCACTTCCATCAACTCCTATAGTTATTTTTGCAAATTTAGTATCAAAACTATTTTTAACTCTTAAACCTTTAACTTGACTAAACATAGCATTTCTAACTATACCTTTAGTAGCTGAGACATTTCTATAAACTGTTGACATAGGGTGTATAACCTCTGTGCGATAATATAAAAAATCAAGCTTTTTAGAGTAGTTAGAAAGATTTTTTATCGTATAGCCTATAGAATAAAGATCAGAGTCATCTTTTTCGGCATCCATTGGTGATGATGGATATAGTACATTATCACTTCTATTTGCAGTGTAGCTAAGTCTTAACTCTTGATTATCAGTTAGATTTATAAAAACTTTCCCCATAAAAGATTTTTTCTCATAAGCATCCATATCTTCATATTTTGTTTGATACTGACTAGATATTGCTACAGCAGATTTTTTGAGTTGATCTGCAAAGTTATCACCATTCCCATCTTCATATTGCTCACTTGATTCCCTAGATGCACTAAATAATACTTTTACTTTTTCATTTCCACCACTTAAAGAGAGAGAACCTTTTTTATAACCAAAGCTACCCGCATTAAGATTTATCTCTCCTTGAAACTCTTTTGATGGTTGTTTTGTATAGACTTGAACTAATCCACTAAGTGTTCCAAAGTTCTCTACATCAAAAGGACCTTCATTAACACTAACACTCTCTATAAGATTTGTTATTACATGAGATATTGGTGGATCCATTCTGTTTGGACAACCACCGAAGATTCTAGCACCATCTATAGTTACATTGATATTGTCTCTTTTTTGACCACGAAGTACTATGTCATTTGCTATACCACTTCTTCTACTAAGAGCAATACTAGGGGATGCTTTAGTCAGTGAATCTGCAAGATCACCAGACTTTAGTGCTTCTCCACTAACATTTGATACCTTTATAGTATCAACTGTTTCTTCTATATGTATAGTATCTAACTGTAAATCAGCAGCATTTAGTGATAAAGCACAAACTATACTTAGATAGATTTTTTTGTTCATGAACACTCCTTTTTATTATTTATAAAAGGAGTTTAACAATGAAGTATTAATTTTTTGTTAACTTTTAGATAATAAAAGAAAAGTAATTTTTTAGGGTGTTAATCTATCTATTTTAAAACTTATTGCTGTTAATGTTTTGGAGATAATTTTATACATATACCTTTTATTTCTCTAAGAGAAGTAGGGGTTGTTACCGCTGTGGTTAGGGTATAAAGAGGGTTCAATTACACTTTATCTCTAAATGACTCACTTCAAACTTAACTTCTTTATGATCATTTGGAATATTGATTATAGTATATGGAGATGATATAGCAGGTGATGTTAGGCATTGTGTTGTTGAGTGAACTACTGATAGATAAACCTTTGTATAGCTTACTCTATCTTCTACCATTCTTACTTGTATCTCGTAAGAGCTATTATTTTTAATTCCAGCTTTTGCTACTATAAAATTTCCATCTAATTTTTTTATAACTTTACCTGTTAGTGCTTTAAATTTTTTAGAAAAATCTTTTACATCTTCTTCAATATCGCTATGATATGCTTTTAAAGTTATATTTGCATCATCATACTCTGAAAAATCAGATGGATAGTTCCCTTGTGCTAATACATCATAGTAAACATTTGTAATAGATCTTGTATTGATACTTGAGCTTGTTATTTCTTGTGTTTTTAATTTACTAGAAGTAGTAGTTTCTGTTGAAGCTTGGTTACATCCTGTTAGAAGAAGAGTTGCTGCTAGTAGTAGAGTTGAAGTTAAAATTTTTTTCATTTTGTTATCCTTTTTTTCTTAGTTAAAAAAAATAAAGCAAAAGGTGTTCCAACTTTTACTAAGTTAAATATATTAAACCTTATTATGAGTATGAACTCCAACTTCTTTTATTTCCTACATCTATATGAATAAAACCACTATTTGGATAGTACCCTATTCCGCCATTATGATGAATGCCTTTTATAATATCTTTTAACTTACTGATTCTTAATCCATTTACACTTATATCTACAGCTTCACCTTTTATATGATAACTATTTTTAGCAACACCTGTACTGTATCTTCGTAGGTCTCTGTTAGTTTTTGCAGAACGAAATCCTGAGTGAATATTTATTCTTTTATGAAAGCCGATTTCTGAGTTGATTTTAAAAAGTAGTTTAGCAAGTTTAAAGTTTGTTCTTTTTATTTCGTATGATCTGTAGTCCATCATAGCTTTATCTAGTTCAAATAAGCCCATAATATCTAATTTTCCAGATGACTTATATAGTCTAGGATGAAAAATCTTTTTTGCATGAGTACTATAGAGATTTAATCTTTGAGTTTTTTTGTTACTAGCTAATAGATCATCAGGTAGTATTAGTAGTGAGGTGGCAATAACTCCTGTTGTTTTTAAAAAGGTTCTTCTGTTCAGATTTGTTTCTTGCAAAATATCTCCTTAATTTATTGATTAAGAATATTTTAACAATTTCTTTACCTTGAAAAGTAAATAGTTAAATATCTTTAACTTAAAATTCTTGATTAATTTAAAGTGCTACAAAATGTAGTAGTTATTTATATTTCTAAATACCTTTCAAGTATTATTTTTGCAGCTATGGAGTCAATCTTGCCATCTTTTTTATGTTTAAAGATACCTTTTGTAGACTCTTTTGCTTCTTGAGTGCTACCGTATTCATCAACATATACAATCTCTTTTTTAAATTCAAGTAGTGAAATAAAATGCTCTATTCTTCTTTTCATCTCATCTTCACTATCGCCTCCCTTAGGTAGTCCAACAACCAGTAAATCAATATTCCACTCATTTAAAAACTTACTTACATCATTTGCAGCTTGGTTTCTGTTTTTTCTTAGTATTGCATCTTTTGGAAATACTATAGATCTATCTAAGCAGATTGCTCTACCTATTCTTTTAAGTCCTACATCTATACTTGCTATTGTCATGGTACAAATACCTTTAATCCTTTTATTGTTATCTTGCCTTCTAGTTCATACTCATATATTTTATTACCATATTTTGATATTGCATCATTTAAAGATGAATTATTGGAACAAAATGTGATAATTTCATCACTATTTTTACTAATATTACCAAATCTACTTACGAAATTGTCTATATCGTATATCACTTCTGCTTGTCCACTCTCTATAAGTTTTTGAGTTCCTATACTCTCGCCACTTCTATGAGGGAGGACATATATCTTTTTACCATACTCCAATGCAAACTCAACACTTCTGAGACTTCCACTATTCTTATCAGCTTCAGTTACAATCAAGCACTCACCAAGGGCTGTAACTATACGATTTCTATGTACAAATGTATATACTCTTGCTTTAAAGTTCTCTTGATACTCACTAATAGCAAGTGAGTTTTTATATATATCATCAAATAGTTTTCTATTTATCGCAGGATAGTATATATCAAGAGAGTTTGCCATAACAGCTATGGTGTTTGGATATGAGTTTTTATGAGCGATGGTATCAACTCCTATCGCTCCACCACTTACAACTACAACTCCCACATTTGATAGTTTTGAGGATAATTTAGCTGTTAACTCTCGTGTATAGCTTCTAGGCTTTCTAGTACCTACTATGGATACTAGCGGTTTTTGCAAAAGTGAACTCTCTCCTATATAAAAAAGCTCTGAAACTGGCTGTTTAAGCTCTCTTAGCTCTTTTGGAATAGTTTTAAATTTTTCTATATTATAACTCATC
>DQSO01000077.1 GCA_015663225.1 Campylobacterales bacterium | reverse complement strand
TTCTATAACTTCTATTTTTTCTTTTAAAATAATAACTTTTTTACTTATCTCTTGCTTTTGAATTCCAGCTTCACGAAGCATCATACAAAAGCTAGCACTACTACCATCCATAATAGGTACTTCATATGAATCAACTCGTATTAGTATATTATCAATTCCAAAAGCATAGATAGCTGAGAGAAGATGTTCTATGGTAGAGACATAGTTACCACTACTATCAGAGATAACTGTTGCCATCCTTGTATCTATAACATTTTTTGGAAGTGCTTCGATAAAAGAGTCGGTATCACTTCTATAAAAAACTATTCCCCTTCCAGATTCTAAGGGTTCAAGAGATATTTTTATAGGTATACCTTTATGAAGTCCTATTCCAACCCCACTTACCTTCTCTTTTATAGTTAGCTGTTTCAAAATTTACAAAGCCTCTATTGTATAACCATCGTCATTTTTTATAACTTTTTTCAAACTTCCATCAAAATCATCTTTTTCTAAAATATCTCCATTAAAGACTACATAACCTTTATCTATGGATTTTAGTATCATAAATTCGCCATTTGCTTCAACAATACCATCTACTTTATCAAATAGTTGTATATTTGCTTCACTTACAATCTTTGCACCACTATTTACACGACCAAAAACAACAATATCACCATCATACTCTACAACTGCACCAGACCTTACTGGTTTATTTATAACCTTTGTAGTAACGATTTTTTCCTTTGTAACTACCTCTGTTATTGTTTGGGTTTTTGGCTCTTGTGCTACTGGTTTTGACTCTATACTTGAAGGTATTGGAGTTGTTTTAGTTTTAATACTGCAACTATCTACCAAAACAAAGCAGAGTCCATTTGAGCTTAGAAAGTCAGTCACTCTAGGTGTTACTTCTCCACTAACTAAAAGTAGATAATCTTTTAATAAAATCAAATTTTTCTCCATATATGAAAAAAAATTCTCTTCACTTTCAACTATAATATCAAAGACTCTTATCTTCTTCTGTTTTGCTTTCATCTATTTACCTATAATCTGTTTTGCTTTATCTATAACTTTTGTTATATTTGTATTTATCCACTTGCTATCCATCCACTCTGCTGGTCTAACAAAGATACCTTGAACACTTATACCAAAGTGAAGATGATCACCTAAAGCCAAACCAGTAGCACCAGTTTGAGCTATAACACCATCTTTTTTTATCACATCTCCACGAGAAACTAAAAAGCTTGAACAGTGCCCATAGAGTGTATAAAACCCCAATCCATGATAGAGTATAACATTATTTCCATAGATACCATTGTATTTAGCATAGACACATATTGCTTTATTGCTTGTTTTTATATCCGCTTGTCTAACACTTGCTAAATCCAATCCCATATGATATGATTCACTAATTATATTTTCTTTATTTTTATAATAATAATATCTATGATCACCATAACTTCCAACTCTCTGCCCATTTTTTAGGGGGTAGAATCTATGGATATCAAACTTACTAATCTTACCACCATCAACCTTGGTAGCATACTCTCTTATAAGATCTTCATTTTCTATTCTATAGTCTTCATTTATAAATTTCATCTTCTGTATAGGAGTTAAACTAGCTGTTTTTTCTGGTCTATCTTCAGCCAATTGTGCTATTTTTCCATTTATAAATCTATCACTTGCTTTTATATATGAAACTCTATACTCTCTAGGTTTTAGATAAAATGCTACTCTTTGTTTAGTTTTATTTCCAGCTTTATCTTCAGCGACTATCCAAGCTGTAAAAGTTTTTTCAAATACAGGCCAAGCGACTAGAGAGATATGGTAACCATCTTTATAAAAATCATTTGTATAAAACTTCTTGCCATAATTTGTCATTATATATGTATTTTTTAGATTGTTATCTTTTGCTCTAAATATAACAAGAGCAGTTCCACCTTTTCCAATACTATATGAGTTATTTATCAACAAAAGTTCAGGTTTTACTTTATCTATATGAATGATAGATTTTTTAACTGTTTTATTACCTCTAAATAAACCCCAAAAACTACTATCTCTTACAATAACTGTCAATTTTAGCAGGTCTTCTCTAGCTAAAAGTCCCATCTTAGGAAAGTCTACTTTTAACTTGTAGTTTTTATCTTTGTTTGGTACTTTTATATCTGCCAACACTACTTTGTTTTCACCATCTTCTAAAAAAGCTTCTACACTTCTTAGTCCATTGTTATCACTAATATCCACTTCAAAAGCTCTATTTGGATTCCAATATATCGTATCTGACATCTCTACTTTAGGTTTAACTTGCTCAAATCTTGGATCATTTTGCAAATAAAACATAACTCCAAATAATCCTACTACAAGCAGTAAAAAAACTATTAACTTAAAATTTGACCTTTTTTTATACATCTTCTATATCTACCTTATTTATTATTTCATCCAATATATCTTCACCTGCTGTAAACCCAGCAGCATTTTTATGTCCACCACCGCCAAATATCATAGCGATAGCAGAGACATCTAAATCACCCTTACTTCTAAGAGAAAATTTAAACTTCCCATCCTCTAGTTCTCTCATAAAAATTGCTAATCTTACAGTGGCTAAGCTTATAATAATATTTACTAAATGGTCACTATCACTATTTGTTGCACCTGTAACATCAAAGTCTTTTTTCAATACTTTACCTACTGCTATAGTAGCATTTTTTTTGAGTTCTATACTATCTAAAAATAGACTAGTTAAACGAATTTTAGAAAGTGAATCTCTCTCTTTTAGATTAGTGCTTATAGTGTGTGGGTTTGCCCCTGCACAAACTAAAGAGGAAGCTGTTATAAAAGTCTCTTTATCAACTCCACGATATGAGAAAAAATCACTATCACTTACAAGTCCAGTATAGATACAAGTAGCGACATCTCTTCTCATCTTAATACCATTTGCCAACAAAAAATCATATACTACTAGTGTACAACTTGGTTTTGTAGCATCAATAATATTTATATCACCAAAATTGGTATTGGACTTATGGTGGTCAATATTGATAATCTTTGCATCAAACTTCTCTACTCCCAATCTTTTTATATCACCACTATCAAATGCAATAACCAGATCATAATAAGAGGGAGGTTTAGATCTAAATTTTTTATAGTTTGGAAGAAAATTATACTTTATCGGAAGTTCTTTTTCTGTGTTAAATAGGGTAACTTTTTTGCTCATATCTTTTAAAATTGGATATAGTGCCAATGCACTACAAATCGTATCAGCATCAGGATTTAAATGTGTTATTAAGAGTATCGAGGTTGATTGTTCTATAAGTTTCCAAGCTTCTTGCAAAATAGCTCCTAATTTTAAGATTTACTCAATTTATCTAAATTTATCTTATTTCTTAATATTATAATAAGGTTTCTTTGATATACTCTCGACTTCTTAAATGTGGCAAGATAGCTCAGCCGGTTAGAGCGCTGGTCTCATAAGCCGGAGGTCGGGGATTCGAGTTCCCCTCTTGCTACCATATTTATTTAAGCCCTAAATTTTGGGCTTTAAAATCAACTTTTTTTTAAATATTAGCCATTTTATATTAGAAGATACTAGGGAAAAAATAGCTCTTTTTATCTACTTTG
>DQSO01000137.1 GCA_015663225.1 Campylobacterales bacterium | reverse complement strand
TTTGAAGTAGCCAAAGAAGATATTGATGATGCTGTTAAGGTCATAAACTCACACCCTGGAGTTTCTCATAATTATGAGAGAAATCATAGTTTTAATATATGGTTTACTCTAGCTGTACAACCCAACTCAAAATTTGGACTTAACAAAACAGTAGAGATTTTAGCAAAACTAACCAAGGCAAAAGCATTTATAACTCTGCCAACTCTAAAGATGTTTAAAATAGCAGTTAAACTTGATACTGCAAATAGTGATAAAATAAAAGAGAAAGTAGCAAAAAGAAAATTTAAAGAGATTGAACTAACACCTAAATATTTAGAAGTTATAAAAAAAGTTCAACACGATATAGAGATAGTTAGTGAACCATTTAAAAATATAGTTGATGAGTTAAATCTTAGTTATGATGAGTTTTTTTCGATACTTGAAGAGTTAAAAGAAGCAGGTGTTATGAGAAGATTTGCTTCAATCCTAAACCATAGAAAAGCAGGTTTCAATGCAAATGCAATGGTTGTATGGGATATAGATGAAAAACAAGGTGAAAAGATAGGGAAAAATGCTGCTGAGTTTAGTGCAGTTAGTCACTGCTATCTTAGACCAAAGTACCCAAACTGGCCATTTAATCTTTTTACTATGATACACGGTAAAACAAAAGAAGAGACTGATGGAAAGATAGCCGAGATAGCTAATGAAATATCACATAGATCAAAAATGCACTTATACTCTTCAAGAGAGTTTAAAAAAGTAAGAATAGTTTATTTTATAGATAGTTTTACAGAGTGGGAAAATAGTATCAAGGTATGAAATATTTCCCTGCATTTATAAAACTTGAAAATAAAAAAATCCTTATCGTTGGTGGAGGGAATATTGCTATCGAAAAAATTGAGAAACTGCTTGATTTTACGATAGATATAAAAGTTATTGCTCGCATGATAATACCTCAAATGCAAACTATTTTGGAAGAAAATAACTTACTGTTTGAAAAAAGAACCTATAAAAAAGGCGATATTAATAGTTTTGATATAGTAATTATTGCTGTTGATAGTCTGAAGCTTCAAGAAGAGATATGGATTGAAAGCAGAGAAACTAGGATACTTTGCAATGCTGTCGATTCGGTTGATTATTGTGATTTTATATTTCCTTCTTATATTAAAGAGGGAGATTTAACTATCGCTATCTCAACTTCGGGAGCATCACCTGCAATAGCTAAACACTTAAAACTTTATCTTAAAAAAATTCTTCCAAAAAGTATATCAACTTTTTTAATACAGATGAAAGAACTAAGAGCTTCACTACCTAAAGGAAAAGAGAGAATGCAACTTTTAGATAAAAAAGCCAGGGAGTTTTTTAATAATATTTAAGAGTTAATTAACACTTCATAGCTAAAATATAGTATTAAAAATAAAAAATAAGGAAAAACCGTGAAATTATTTATCTTATCACTATTAGTGCTACTCTCTATCTCACTAAATGCACAAAGTTTTACAAAAAAAGCAACTTCTACTCCCACACTTACTCAAGAAGGTAAAAACAAACATTGGTGTCCAGTATGTGGTATGAGTATCAAGATGTTTTACAAAACTTCTCATACTTCAAAACTACCAAATAAAACTAATAGACAATACTGCTCGATGAGATGTTTAGCAGTAGATATAAAAAAGTATAAAATCAATCTTGATGAAGTAAAAGTTGTTGATAGCAAAAGTGAAAAGATTATCTTAGCTAAAGATGCTTACTATGTTGTGGACTCAATAGTTCCTGGAACTATGGCAAAGGTTAGTAAGTTAGCATTTGCAAAAAAGAGTGATGCTTTAAAGTTTATAGAAGAATACGAGGGCAAATTAGCAACATTTGATGAAGCTTTTAAGATGGCTCAAGACTCATTAAAATCTGATATTGCAATGGTAACTATGAAGAAGAAAAAGAAGATCTATCCTATGGGCAAAAAGATATTTGATAAAAAGTGTGATAAAACTATCAACCTAAATGATTATCTAGAGATAAATGATCTTAAAGCTTCTATCAAAGAGAAAAATCTTTGTAAAGAACTAAAAAATGAGAAACAGTTTCAAGCAGTAGCACTCTATCTATGGGAAGTTAAAAGATTTGGAGATGCTAAAGATAAAGATATTATAAAAGTAGAAAAAAATGAGAAGTGTCCAGTTTGTGGTATGTTTATTTACAAGTACCCAAGATGGGCAGCACAAATTTTTTATAAAGATAGTCATCTTTCATTTGATGGGGTAAAAGATATGATGAAGTTTTACTTTAATCCCGAAAAATGGGGAGAAGATAAAAATCATACTAAAAAGCAAATAAGTAAAATGGTTGTAACAGATTATTATTCACAAAAGGCTATTGATTCTAAAAGTGCTTTTTATGTGATAGGAAGTGATGTTTATGGTCCAATGGGGCATGAACTGATACCATTTGACAATCTTGAAAGTGCTAAAAGATTTAAGATTGATCATAAGGGTAAAAAGATTATTAAGTTTAAAGATATTGTTGAAAAGGAACTTTATAAGCTAGATGAATAAAAAAACTTTTTTTATTCTATATCTATTTTTAGGGCTTGGTATTATTTTAACGGTGGAAGTTTTGTATCTAAAAATTATGACAAAAGATGCAACTCAAAGTAAATCTAATTTTGTAAAAGTTACCTCTTTACCTGATTTAGCTATATCCACCGAGGCTACTTATATAAGACATCGTAGTCTTGCTGATATGTTTTCTATATATAAAGATGATGGAAGTTTAAGAGAGTATTTTCCAACAACTTTTACCTATTCTCACTCTGGAATTATCAATGCAAAATAAGATAAACTTCTACCTCATAGAGTATGCTATAAATGCAATTTTAAGACAAAAATCAAAAAGTATTTTTATAACAGTTGTCTTTATCATGCTAACATTTTTACTAACAACAGTATTTTTTATCACAACTTCACTCAAGTATGAACTTCACTCAACAGTAGATTCACTCCCAGAGATAACTATCCAAAATATCAAAGCAGGTCGTCATAACAACATAGATACAGCAATAGTTGATGAACTTCTTCTAATAGAGGGAGTCACTGATGTAGTGGCTAGAGTTTGGGGATACTACTACTTTGAAAATGGTGGTGTAAACTTTACATTGATAGGTATAGATGAGTTTGAAAACCAATACAAAGATAGTTTTAAAAAAATTAGTTTTAAAAGTGACTCTTCTATGATAGTTGGTGCAGGAGTCTATAAAGTATTAGAAAAAAGCTTTTATAAAAATTATTTCAACTTTATAAAACCAGATGGAAGTTTCAAAAAAATAACTATTAGTGGAGTCTTCAACAGTGAGTTAGAACTAGAGTCAAATGACATGATAGTTATGAGCAAAGAAAACATAAGAGAGATATTTGACATTCCAGAAAATAGAGCAACGGATATAGTCATAAAAGTAGCAAATCCAGTTGAGATAAATACAATAACATCAAAAATAAGATTAAAATATCCATTTGCAAGAGTTATAACAAAAGAGGATTTAAAAGTTAGTTATCAAAATATTTTTGATTATAAAAGTGGTATATTTTTAGCTATGTTTATCATAAGTATATTTACATTTTTTATGATTATTTATGACAAATCTAGTGGTTTAAGTAGTGAAGAAAAACGAGAAATAGGTATATTAAAAGCAGTTGGTTGGAAAATTGATGATATACTAAAAGAGAAGTTTTATGAAGCTTCTATCATCTCAATATTTTCTTATATAGCAGGAGTTATCTTAGCTTTTGGATTTGTATTTTTACTTCAAGCTCCACTGCTTCGTGATATATTTGTTGGGTATTCACAGCTAAAAACTACATTTACATTACCTTTTGTATTTGATTTTCAAACTCTATTTTTGGTATTTTTTCTTAGTGTTCCTATATATTTGGCAGCTACGATTATACCATCTTGGAGAGTTGCTACTATGGAAGTTGATGAAGTGATAAGGTGAATATTTTATATGAAAATGAAAACTTACCAAAAGATATTAAAAAACATTACAAAAGGTGTATATATGCTAGCAACCATCTTAAAAAAAGCAAAATAGCAACTGAAGTAAATATATCTATAATGAGAACATTTGTAAAGATAAAAAATCAATCTGTTCCATACTTTGATATAATAAAAAGGTTAGAATCTCTCGAGTCTAACAACCAAGAGAACAAAAAACTTCTTCATAATGTAGTTACGATTATATCAAGCATGCAAGATATTCAAGATGAGGCTAGAAACAATACTAAAAAGATTGGATTTATTGATGATTAAGTTAAATAACATAACAAAAACCTATAAAGATATAAAAGCTGTTGAAGATATAAACCTACACATAAAAGAGGGTGAGCTAGTCATATTAAAAGGGCAAAGTGGTAGTGGGAAGAGTACTATTTTATCACTTATCGCGGCTCTTAGTAAGCCCACAAGCGGTGAAGTTATCGTAGATGAAAAACGAGTATCAAAACTTCCTGATGATTTTGCTTCTTTGTTTCGTCGAGATAGTATTGGGTTTATCTTTCAAAAATATAATCTTATCCCAAACTTATCAGTAAAAGATAACATTCTAACTCCCCTGCTCCCATCAAATCTACCAGAGAGTGAAGCTAGAGAGAAACTTCAAAGTGTTATGAAAAAGTTTGATATTTCACATAAAGAAAATGAGATAGTTAAAAATCTTTCTGGAGGAGAACAGCAACGAGTTGCGATAGCAAGATCTATGATAAACTCCCCTAAAATAATAATAGCAGATGAGCCAACTGCAAACTTAGATGCAAAGTTATCTTTAGAGTTTATAAAAATTTTAGAAGAGTTAAAAAACATGGGTAAGACTATAGTAGTTGCAACTCATGACCCCCTATTTTTTGATTTAGATTTCATAGATAAAGTGGTAGAGATGAAAAATGGTAAAATCATATCATGATACTTTCTCCTGAAGTTTTAACACTTCAACTTCTAAATATACTTTTTTTAATCTTTGGAGGAGTTGCACTTTGGCTTAGTGTCAATATATATCTAAAATGGGATATAAACTCAACTAATCCTCTTCAATATAAACTTGAAAAGCAGAGTTTTCTAGCTTCAACTATCATCAAATATCTATTTGCTATAAAACTTCCCTTATTTTTATTTTTTATATTTACCCTTGATAAAATATCTACTCTCTTAACTGGAGCTATGTGTGGGGCAGGTGTTGTTGATGCTACAAGCTATGGAACTCCTTTGATAACTCTAAAAATACTCAATATCTACCTATTTGGTCTTTGGTTGAGCCTACACTTTGTAGATATAAAACAAATTACACTTCCAAAAACAAAGTTAAAATTTGGGCTTTTTATAGTTTTATTTTCTCTTTTACTCTTAGAAATAGTTGTTGAATACTTGATGTTTAATTCTATTGAAATTGATAAGATGGTAAGTTGCTGTGGAACACTATTTTCTACATCCGCAACTTCTACTATGTCAAATATCTTTGCTATTGATAGCAGTATTCTTTTATCAATATTTTATGGAAATTTTATATTATTAGTCCTGTTTTATAAGATCAAACCAAAATACCTTTTTGGACTTTTTAATCTACTATTTATCATCATATCACTACTAACTCTTATCACATTTTTTTCAACTTATATATATGAACTTCCAACTCATCATTGTCCTTTTTGTATATTGCAAAAGGATTATTACTATGTTGGATATTTACTATATACAACTCTTTTTATAGGTACTTTTTATGGGATAAAGAGTGAATTTATTGAGTCTAATCAAAAAGATTATAAAATCTCTTTGATTTTTAACTTTTTTTATATTGTTATTGTAAGTTTATATGTTGTCATTTACTATCTTAAAAATGATGTCTGGTTATAATATATACTATGCTAAAGAGTATATTACATTATGAGCAGAAAAAGAACAACATACACAGCAGATTTTAAATCCAAATTAGTTTTGGA
>DQSO01000121.1 GCA_015663225.1 Campylobacterales bacterium | reverse complement strand
TCTACCTACAAAACAAAGATAGTGTATATGACCTAGTTTGGAATGAAAATCAGCATGGTGCAACAACTTATGGAGATATTCATAAAAGAAGTGAGTATGAGTTTAGCAAATACAACTTTGAAGTAGCAGATACAGATATGCTTTTTAGACATTTTGATGATTACTCTACTGAGTGCAAAAGAGCACTAGAAGAAAAACTACCACTTCCTGCTTATGATTATTGTCTTTTAGCATCGCATACTTTCAATATTCTTGATGCAAGAAAAGCAGTATCAGTTACTAATAGACAAGATTATATACTAAAAATTAGAGAGTTAGCCAAAGGTTGTGCTACAGTTTATAAAGAGAGTTTAGTTGAAAATAAGTGAAATTTATAACATTTTAGATGAGATAAGCCCTTTTGAACTTCAAGATAATTGGGATAATAGTGGCCTGCTTATCGGTAGTATGAATGATGAGTTTGATAAGATTTATCTAAGTATCGATTTAGACTCTACTCTTTTAGAAAAACTTGAAAATAACTCTTTGATAGTCTTGCATCACCCTTTGATATTTGATGGTTTAAAATCTTTAAATCCCGATAAGTTCCCCTCAAATCTTATATATAAATTGATAAAAAAAGATATAAAAGTTATAGCGATGCACTTAAACTTTGATAAAACTCATATGAATAAGTACCTAGTTAGTGAAGTTTTAGGCTATAAAATAAAAGAGTGCAAAGAGTATGAGTGCTATTTTGAAGTTGATGAAGATTTTGATACATTTGCTTTAAAAATTGCTTCTAAATTAAATATACCATATATAAGAGTTACAAAATCAAAAAACTTTATAAAAACAGCAGCACTTTGTACAGGTGGTGCTGGGAGTTTATTCTCATCGCTTGAAGGTGTAGACTGTTTTTTAACTGGGGATATAAAGTACCACACAGCCTTGCAGGCTAAAGAGGAAAATGTATCACTTATTGATATAAACCACTATGAAAGTGAAGTGATTTTTAGTGAGTGTTTAAAGGGCGAGTTGAAAAGTAAAGGTATAAATGCTATAATCGCCAATTCCACCAATCCATTTGAATATTTAAAAGGAAACCAATAATGAACAAGTATTTAGAACAGTTAATACAGTTACAAAAAATTGATATTGAGATTGACTCATTTGAGCCTCGTATCGCCAAAGCAAGAGCTACACTTGATGGTATTTTAGAACAGCAAGAGAGTGTTTCTAAAAATATAGAAGCAACAACTGAAGCTATCACTGATGCTGAGTTAAAAAAGAGAAAAAATGAACTTCATCTTGAAGAGTTAAATGAAAAGCTTAAAGAGATTTCATCAAAAGGTGATGAAGTAAAAACTGAAAAAGAGATTAAAGCACTTCAACTAGAAGAGGATATTGCAAAAGAACAAGTTGACTTTGCAAATGAAGAGATAGAGAGATTTGATAGACTTAAAGAGAGTAAAGAGGGTGAAATAGTAGAGCTTAATGCTAAACTTGAAGAGCTAAAAGAGCAAAGTATTGCTATAGAAATAGAGACTTCACAAAAGCTTGAAGAGATAGAAAAAGATAGACTTAAAGTTTTTACAAATAAAGAAAAACTACTATCACAAATGACACAAAATATCATAATATTTTATGAAAAAGTAAGAAGATGGGCTAAAAATACAACTGTAGTTGCAGTTAAAAAACAAGCTTGTTACGGATGTTATATGAGACTAAATGATCACACTTATGCTGAAATAGTAAGAGGTGAGGAGATTACAACTTGTACTCACTGTGGTAGAATTTTATATAAAGAAGTAGAAGAAGAGAAAGAAGATGATAGCACAAAAGAGGCTTAGTGCTTTTTGCTCTTTTTTACTATCTGTTGGCACTTGTAGTTTTTTTACTACTTTTAGTGCCAATAATCTATAAATCATTTCAAACAAAATACAAAGAGTCACTTCCAGCAAGATTTTTTTTAAAAAACAATCCACCTTTTAACTCTAACTCAATCCATTTTCATAGCTGTTCACTGGGTGAAGTTAGAGCATTAAAACCAATCATAAAAAAGCTAAAAACAGAGATAAATATATCAACAACAACAAATACAGGTATGAGCGAAGCAAAAAAGTTGACAAAAAATGTAAGATTTTTACCATATGAGATATTTCTACCTTTTTGGGTAGAAAAACAAAAAGTTGTAGTTGTTTTAGAAGCTGAGTTATGGTTTATGCTTTTTTTTATAGCAAAACTAAAAGGAAGTAAAACAATACTCCTCAATGCAAGAATCTCTGATAGAAGTTATAAAAGCTACAAAAGATTTTCTTTTTTTTATAAACAAATTTTTAAATATATAGACAAGGTATTTGCTCAAAGTGATGAAGATGCAATACGACTAAAAGAGTTAGGTGCTAAAAATATAGAAGTTATTGGAAATATAAAAGTTTTTCAAAATATTGAGGTAACCACTAAGTATAAAAAACCAGATAAAAAAGTAATAACAATAGCTTCTTCACATGATAGGGAAGAACTGCTACTACTAAAGAGTATAAAAAACATAGAAGATTATCATGTGATAATTGTTCCTCGTCATCCTGAACGATTTGATACTGTTTCTAAAGAGTTAGATGAAAATGGCTATTATCATGTGAAGTTTTCGCATGATAATACTTTTTGTAATGATATAACACTAGTTGATACAATGGGTGAGCTTATAAATATCTATGCAATAACAGATATTGTTCTTTTAGGTGGCTCTTTTGTACCAAATATTGGTGGACACAATCCTCTTGAACCTGCATTTTTTAATACAAAAATCATAAGTGGAAACTACTACTTTAACCAAAAAGCACTATTTCAAGTTGTTGAAAATATTGAGATTTGTTCAGATTTAGAAACTCTCAACCAATTGATAGATAATGCACATCCTGCCACTTACAACAAAGAGTTAGATCTTAATCCACTACTTAAAGAACTCCTACAATAAAACTCTTTAAGATTATAGAGTATTTTGAAGTGTATCCACTCTCGTTATATCCTACATGACCATCTTTTTTTATATAAAAAATTGTTGGATAGACTCCGACTTTAAACTTATTTGCTAAAACTTTGCTCTCGTTTGATTTAACTTTTATCTTAATAATCTCTTTATCATGCGAAAGATCATCAATAATTGGACTTTGTATCTTACAAACTCTACACCAGTCAGTAAAAAAGTAAACTATTTGAACTTTATCACTTTTTAACTCTTTATAGACATCAATATTTATATTTTCTACTCTTAAAAAACTTATAATATTACTTAGGATAAATACAATTATAACCCCTAAAGTTAACTCTTTAATCCACTTCCTTATCACGGTAATTCCTTAATATATTTTCGATAGAATAGATATAATTTTAACACAGGATAGATATATTATGGATGTAAGAGCAGAATTTTTAAATTATTTTCAAAGTAAGGATCATAAATTAGTAGAGAGTTCTCCACTCGTTCCAGATGATGCAACACTTCTGTTTACAAATGCTGGTATGGTACCTTTTAAATCTGTATTTGTAGGAGAAGTCCCAACTCCAAATCCACCAAGAGCAACAAGTAGTCAAACTTGTCTAAGAGCTGGTGGAAAACACAATGACTTGGAAAATGTGGGTTATACAAATAGACACCATACATTTTTCGAGATGCTTGGAAACTTCTCTTTTGGGGATTATTTTAAAGAGGAAGCTATTGCTTATTCTTGGGAGTTTATAACAAAAGTTTTAAAACTTCCAGTTGATAAACTTTGGGTTACTGTTCATGATAGTGATGATGAAGCCAAAGAGATCTGGGCAAAACATATATCAGCTGATCGTATCATGAGATTAG
>DQSO01000163.1 GCA_015663225.1 Campylobacterales bacterium | reverse complement strand
ATTTTATATTCAAAAACTAAATCACTTATCATGTAGTTCACTTATAAACTCAATCATCTCTTGTTTGGTATATTTATCCATAAGTGGAATATCTTTTTTATATTTGTAAATTTCTAGTTTATCGCAAATATCATTGTATCTTTTTTGATTTGTTTCATCTAAAAATAGATGGCAGTTTTTTGTAAATATATATGCACTATTTTTTGCATCAGAAAAATCTAGTGTTTTTAATGATTGAAGCATTATCTGTTTTTTAGTGGCTTTTTTACCTCTTTTACCTTTTATAAAAAGATATATCAAAGTAGAAAGTATAATAAGAACAAATCCAACAACTAACACAAACACTATAAAAGAGATATCAGGTATCTCAACTAATCCTTTTATATCTTTTAACTCTTCATTCATCTAAACAACTCCATAAGTTTCAGATATATCACATCATCATTATAAATCTTTTTAAAATCAATACCTTGAGATTGTAGATGTGCATATAACTCATTATCATGTGAAAGTATCAACTCTTGGTATCGTTTTTTGATACTACTGTTTATAAAAAACTCCTCACTTTTCCCTGATTGTGGTGATTTTATCATAACTTCATCACTAAATTCTAACGACTCTTCAAGGTGGTCTCGAACTATTATAGCTAAGGTTTGATGTTTTTTAGATAAAGTTGTAAAATCAACTTTATCTAAAAAATCACCGATAAAGACTACTATATGACCTCTTTTATAATGCTCATTTATATAGCTACAAACCTCCTTGTAATCTATCTCTTTTTTATTGGTATCAAACTCTAGTGCATAGGATATGACATCATCTATAAAAGCTATATTTTTGATATTGTTAAAATTTTTATCACAAGTTTTAGTGAAAAATAGACTCTCGACCTTGTCTTTGTTTTTTATACTACTGTAGAGTATATAAGCTAGTATCTCAGCCATATTGTCTTGTTTTAAAGTTTTACTTCCAAAGTTGATAGTAGAAGAGGATAGAAAAACTGTGAGGATATTTAACTCTTTATACTCATCAAAGATATTGACTCGTATCTCTTCACCTTTTGCGGTAGCTCTCCAGTTAATATGTCGTATATCATCACCATACTCATAGGCTTTAATATCTCGCAAATCCATACCATCACCTCTTAGCTTTGTGAGATTATCGCTTGTAAGATTTGAGAAGACATTTTTTCTAGCTTTAAAAAGTATCTCTTGAAGTTTTGTATCCATTGTTAACTATGGAGCTTTTATTGATTGTAAAATATCTTTTATAATCATATCAGGAGTTATGTTTTGTGAAAGGGCTGAATAGTTTAAAACAATTCTATGTCTTAAAACATCATAGACAACTTCGGTAACATCAAGTGGAGTTACAAACTCTTTTCCTTTAATATAGGCATGAGCTCTTGAGGCTTTAAAAAGGTCAATACTCGCTCTTGGACTAGCTCCATAAGCTAAGTTTGGATTGTTATCTCTTGAAGCAAAGATGATTTGTAACATATACTTTGTCAACTCATCATCTATATGGATATTTTTTATCTCTTTTTTTATCTCTTTAAGTTCATCTTTTGTGACTACTTGATTGATACTATTAAAGTCAAAATCCTCTCTTACAACTCTGTTAACTATCAAAAATTCTTCATCAAAAGTGTTATAGCCTACTTCAACTTTCATCATAAAACGATCAAGTTGAGCTTCTGGAAGTTTGTAAGCTCCTTCTTGTTCAAGTGGATTTTGTGTAGCCATAACTAAAAATGGAAGATCTAGTTTAAAACTCTCATCTCCTATAGTTACTTGTCTCTCTTGCATAACCTCTAAAAGGGCAGATTGTACCTTTGCAGGGGCTCTATTTATCTCATCAGCCAGAAGTAGATTTGTAAAAGCTGGACCTTTTTTAACTTCAAAGTTTTGTTCTTTTTGGTTATATATTTGAGTTCCAGTTATATCTGATGGCAGTAAATCTGGAGTAAACTGAACACGAGAAAAGTCTAGTCCAAGTGCATGAGAGAGAGCATTTATAGCTGTTGTTTTAGCAACTCCTGGAACACCCTCAACAAGTATATGTCCATCACTTAAAAGTCCTATAAAAAGAGCATCAAGCAGTTTATCATGTCCAACTATTATTTTTTTAACTTCATTTCTGATTAGTTCAATCTTTTGCATAAATGACCTTTGATATTTTTTAAAGTTTACTTTAGTTGTGTTAATTGTGGGTTAATAAGTGGTAAATCAGAGGGGATTAAATCCCATCTACTCTAAGAAGTTTTGTTTTTCCAACCATAAGGTCAATACTCATAAGTATTCGTTTAAATACATTTTCTTGTCTATATTCAAGGTTGTGTTTTTTACATATATCTTTTACAATAGGTTGCATTTTTTGATAGTAACTATGTGGCATATTTGGAAAAAGATGATGCTCAATTTGATAGTTTAAAAAACCATGTAAAAAGTCTATTTGATCAGTTCCTGTTGTGTAATTTACACTTCCCATGATCTGTCTTAAATAAAACTCACCTTGTGATTTATGAGGAGAGTTAAACTGATAAATATCAGCAGCAGAGTGGTTTGGTACAATAACTAAAAATGAGTGTAGATTTGCTATGTACTCAGCTATTAAAAGTATGATTAAAGCATTAAGCACTGCATCCATACCTAGTGGTAAAAATAGCATTGGAAATAGTACAAACTTTATAATAACATATGGAAGAAGATACTCCATCCATAAAATCAAACCATTTTTTGTTTTTGGGCTAAGTTCATAACCACTAATTTCTGGTAGATTCTCTTTTCTTCTATTTTTATTTTCCAAGATTCTAAGAGTATTTGGTGCATAGTATGTATATTTCCAAGTTCCTGCAAATGCATAGATAAAGATATATCTTAAAAACATAGGTACTTTTGAGTTTATCAACCATTGCAGATTTCTCTCAACTTGATCTGGATCATCTGCTTCATTTAGATGGTAGTGATGCATGATATTGTGCTCAAATTCCCAAGCTTCTGGTTTTATCCAATCTAACCAATCTAAAAATCTTCTATGACCTTTCGCATATACGGCTTTTGTATATTTTTCTGGTACATTTGGAACTTTGTCATATGCTCCATGAAGTACAGGGTGTGTCACATTTGCCCATCTTCCTACATTTCCTACACCTATTAGTATCGCTGCTACAATGGCGATAATCCAAAATGGCATGGTAGTAAAATCTACAATACCTACTAAAAATATAAGGAAAAACCCTGAAAATGTTGCGCCTCTACCCCATTTTTCAAGTTTTAACAGATGATCTAAATCCTTTTGAGTAGGATCTCCTATAGTCTTTTTTATCTCATCGATATCAATTTGAAGTTGTTCTTTATCGATATCTTCATACTTTGCATATTCGTGTGACACTGGCTTCCTTTTTAAAATAATTTGATAATTGTATAGTAAATATAATTAATATAAGATATACTTATCTACTTTTATCTTATTAAGAAGCTACTAGCTAGAAAATTACTTAGTTGAAGATAGATTATCTAGCAATTTCCATTTTATCTTCCTTTATTTTGTCTAATTATAACATGTTTATTTTTCATCCACCATCTTTGTAACGACAAGATCACTTGTGACATTTACTGAGGTTCTAGCCATATCTAAAATCCTATCAACAGAGACGATAATAGCTATATACTCAGTTGGAAGTCCTAACTCATTTAAGATTACTACCATCATAACAAGAGAAGCACTTGGAAGTGCAGCAACCCCAATACTAAGCATAACAACAGTGAGTCCAAGTATCAACTGCTGAGAAAAACTCATATCAACACCAGCAAGATTTGCGATATATAAAACAGCCACAGTTAAGTAAGCTGCTGTTCCATCCATCGAAACTGTAGCACCAAGAGGAAGAACAAAGTTTGCACTCTCTTTACTAACTCCTCCTTTTTCTACTACGGTTTTAAGACTAACTGGAAGTGTCGCGGCACTTGAGGCTGTTGAAAATGCCATCAAAATTGCATCTTTGACTCTATTTAAATAGTTATAAGGGTTAATCTTTTTTACTATAAACAGTAGTGAGGGCAGGGTTGCAAGAAGATGAACTAATAAAACTCCTAAAACCATAAAAATATACTTCCAAAGGTTTATCAGTATATCTACCCCTTGGTCAGCAACAACGAAACTTATAAGGCTAAATAGACCTATTGGAGTAAGTTTGATAATCCACTTACTCATCTCTAACATCGCATTTGAGATAGCCCAGAAGAAGTTATAAAGTGTATCTTGTTGATGATTTTCAAGATATAGTGAGGAAACTGCTAAAAGTATACTAAAAACTATAATCTGCATCATAGAACCAGAAGTTAGTGAGTTAAAAATATTTGTAGGAATAAAACTTACAAGCATTGATTCGAGTGAAAAAGGTTTAATTGCTGCCGCTTTTTCATATACCAATCCAGCTGCTGTGGTTGGCTCTCCTATGGGAAATAGATTCATAGCAACTATCGCTAAAAATGTTGCAAATGCAGTTGTAAGTATATAGAAAAATAGTGTCTTAACTCCCTTTTTCTTTAACTTCTCAATCCCACCAAGTCCAGCTATAGCTGTAAATATTGAAGCAAATATCAAAGGAACTACAAGCATTTTAAGAAGGTTTACAAAAACTACACCAATAAACTTTAAACTTGTAGCTATTGCAGGAATATATAATCCAACTACTATACCTAGTATGATTGCTATGATTACTTGGACATTCATATCTTTTAAATATTTCATCTTTGAGAAAACTCCTTAACTGCTCTTGCAGTCTCTCTTGCTGCATCTTTTGTTTTTAAGCTATTTCTTTTGTCATACTCTTTTTTACCCTTAGCTAAAGCTATTTGTACTTTTGCAAAATTTTTATGGTTAAAGAAGAGGCTTAAAGGTACTATTGAGAGTCCTTTTTGTGTAGATTTTGCTATTAATTTATCTATTTGAGCACGATGTAGGAGTAGTTTTCTACTTCTTCTTTCATCTGGTTTGTAGTGAGGGTTTGTAGTGCTGGTATATGATATATGTGCATTGAGTAAAAATGCTTCATTTTTTATAATACGAACATAACTGTCCTTTAAGTTTACCCTAGCAGCTCGTAAAGCTTTTACTTCACTACCTGCAAGTACAATTCCCGCTTCAAACTTATCTAATATCTCATAATCATGAAAAGCTTTTTTATTACTAGCTATACTTTTACCCATCTCTTCTCCTAAAAACTGTACTACCACTACCACTTAGAAATGAACCCTCTTTTATATAAGAGTTTAAATCTGGATATAGTTTTAAACATGGTGCTAAAAGGTCATTTAAGGTGTTTGGTTGATATTTGTTTAGTATATCATGTGAAGTTTGTTTTAAAAGCTTAGATGATAACTCTTTATCCATATTATCTAAAAAAGAGTCTCTATATCTAGCATAAACATCTTTTGTACTTGGTTTTATATTACTTGGAGTAAAAGTCTCTATATCAACTAACTCTTCTTTAAACTCTTTGACAATCTCTCCAACTCCACTAACATTTGCACTTTTATATCCATATATAAAAAATGGTATATCACTTCCAACTTGGCTTCCAATATCTGCTAACTTATCATGTGATATGTTTAGATTTAAAACTTTGTTTGTAAGGTTTAAAAAAGCTGCACCATTGCTACTTCCACCACCAAGTCCGGCAAACTCTGGTATATTTTTTTCCACTACTACTTTATGAGTTTTAAAGAAAATTTCTACTTTAGGATACTCTTCTTTTAAGAGTCTATATACTTTGTAGATTATATTGCTTGTTGTAGGGCAACTAAAGTCTCCTTCTATGGTAAAATCGTCACAATCTTTTGGTTTAAACTCTAATAGATCATAAAGATTTGGAACTATCATAAATCTTGAGTTTATCTCATGATATGAGCCTCTTAATCCTACTATCTTTAAAAAGATATTTACTTTTGCATATGATTTTATAGTCATTTTTTTAAAAGGCGACTCAAATCTTTAACTTGTTTTAGTTCAGAATTGTTTATAGCTTTTTTATTGCTATCTTCAATCCTTTTTTTAAGCTCCCCTCTAAGGATTATCATATCTTTGGGTGCATCAATACCAAGTTTGATACCATTT
>DQSO01000081.1 GCA_015663225.1 Campylobacterales bacterium | reverse complement strand
GAGAAGTCAAACAAATGAACTAGCATTAGAGCAAAGTATTGAAAAAGCACTTACTGGTACAACTGCTGAAGAGTTGAAAAATGGTGTAAGTGAATCAACACCTACATATGGAGTTAAAAATAATTTTTATGTAGGTTTTAATAGTGATTTTAATAAAGAGTATGCCATAGATGAAAAACGATTTTGGCACTTTTTAGAATCAACGCAAGAAGAAGAACTAGATAAATTAAAAAGAGATCCTCAATACAAACTAAAAATCATTCAAAGACTAGATAGGATGATAAAAAAGTATGGGATTTTAAAACTGCTTCGTAAAGGTCTTGATGTAGATAATGCACATTTTACTTTGATGTATGTAGCTCCACTTGCTTCAAGTTCGTCAGCTATTAAAAAAAGATTTGATAGTAATGAATTTAGTGTTACAAGACAAGTTACTTATTCAAAAACTAATCCTCTACAAGAGATAGATATGGTTATATTCATAAATGGCTTACCTATCATCACTATGGAGCTTAAAAACCAATGGACAGGGCAAAATGCTAAGGTGCATGGACAAAAGCAATACAGGGAAGATAGAGACACTACACAACCACTCCTAAACTTTGCTAGATGTATAGTCCATTTTGCAGTAGATACTAATGAAGCATATATGACTACCAAGTTAGATGGTAAAAAAACATTCTTCTTGCCGTTTAACAAAGGTAATAATCACGGTAAAGGTAATCCAGTAAATCCGAATGGACATAAAACAGCTTATATATGGGAAGAAGTGTTTACTAAAGAGTCTCTTGCTGGACTCATACAGCACTTTGTAAGACTTAATGGAAAAGATGGCGATGCTTTATCTAAGAGAACACTCTATTTTCCAAGATACCATCAGCTAGATGCAGTAAGAAAGATAATAGAAGATGCTAGTATAAAAGGGGTAGGACAAACATACCTTATCCAGCATAGTGCAGGTAGTGGTAAATCAAACTCTCTTACATGGGCTGCTTATCAGCTTATAGAAACTTATCCTAAAAGCTTAGATACAGTAGGTAATCGCGGGTTAGATAATCCACTGTTTGATTCAGTAATTGTAGTGACAGATAGAAGATTACTAGATAAACAGTTAAGAGACAATATAAAAGAGTTTAGCGAAGTGAAAAATATAGTAGCTCCCGCTTACTCATCACAAGAGTTAAAAACAAGTTTAGAGAGTGGTAAAAAGATAATTATCACTACTATTCAAAAGTTCCCATTTATAGTTGATGGTATAGCTGATTTAAGTGATAAACGATTTGCAATTATTATAGATGAAGCTCACAGTTCACAAAGTGGTTCAGCACATGATAATATGAATCGTGCAATGGGTAAAGATACAGAGAATGACGAGACTTTAGATCCTCAAGATGCAATACTAGAAATAATGAGAACAAGAAAAATGAAAGGTAATGCTTCTTACTTGGCATTTACGGCAACACCAAAGCCAAATACATTAGAAAAATTTGGAGTTGAACAAGAAGATGGAACTTTTGAACCATTTCATCTTTATAGTATGAAGCAAGCTATAGAAGAAGGGTTTATATTAGATGTACTATCGAACTATACTACATATAAAAGCTATTATGAGATAGAAAAGTCAATAGAAGAAAATCCTCTTTTTGATACTGCAAAAGCACAGAAAAAGTTAAGAGCTTATGTAGAGAGAAATGAGAGAACTATAGCCACTAAAACAGATATTATTTTAGACCATTTTATAAATAAAATAGTAAATACTAAAAAGCTAAAAGGTAAAGCTAAATCAATGGTAGTTACACAAGATATCCAAACTGCTATTTTATACCATTTTGCAATTACTAAAAAGTTAAAAGAGTTAGGAAATCCATTTAAAACTATTATTGCATTTTCAGGCAAGAAAAAAGTAAAAGGGATTGAGTACACAGAAGATGAGCTAAATGGCTTTGCCAGTAAAGATATAAGTGAAAAATTTGATACAGATGAGTATAGAATACTTGTCGTAGCAAATAAATTTTTAACTGGATTTGACCAGCCTAAACTTACATCAATGTATGTAGATAAAAAACTACAAGGTGTACTTGCTGTTCAAGCACTTTCAAGATTAAATCGATCCGCAAATAAACTTGGTAAAAAAACAGAAGATTTATTTGTACTAGACTTTTTTAATAAAGTTGAAGATATAAAAGATTCATTTGATCCATTTTATACTGCTACTTCTTTAAGTGGAGCTACTGATGTAAATGTACTTCATGAATTAAAAGATTCTTTAGATGATACTGGTGTGTATGAGTGGGAAGAGGTAGAAAACTTTTGTGAAAAATACTTTAATGGAGATGAGGCTAGTGAGCTTAGTCCTATCATAGATGTATCGGCTGAACGCTTTAACAATGAATTGGAATTAAAAGATGAAGATAAAGCTGATTATAAAATCAAAGCAAAACAGTTTGTAAAAATATATGGACAGATGGCTTCTATTATGCCGTACGAGATAGTAAACTGGGAGAAGTTATTTTGGTTTTTAAAATTCTTGATACCAAAGTTAATTATTCAAGATAAAGATCGAGATATACTAGATGAGCTTTTAAACTCTGTCGATTTATCTACTTATGGGCTTGAAAGAGTAAAGTTAAATACAACTATATCACTAGATGATAGTGAAACAGAACTAGAACCACAAAACCCAAACCCTAGAGGTGCTTTTGGTAGTGATGAAGATAAAGACCCATTAGATACTATTATCAATAGCTTCAATGAAAGATGGTTTCAAGGATGGGATGCAACACCGCAGGAACAAAGAGTACGATTTATAAATATGGCTCAAAAGATGAAAGAACATCCAGATTACGAGAGTAAGTATGCAGATAATCCTGATACACACACTAGAGATTTAGCTTTTGTAAAAATATTTGACGAAGTTATGAATAAGCAAAGACGAAGTGAACTAGAGCTTTATAAAATGATATCTCAAGATGATGCTTTTAAGTGTGCTATGCAAGATACTGTCAAAAGGTTGTTGAGTATTTAATACAAAAGCTCCCTTGGCACAGATGCTTACTACAACCGAATCCCTAACTCAATTTTTTCAATATCTTTAAGTCCTAAAGCCTCAAATAAATAATCAAAACCTTTTAAATAAAACTTTACTAAAACCAAACTTCCTACTAATAATAATTCCATAATCTTACCTTTTGTTAAAATGTCATATATTATTAACCTAGCAATTAGTGTTCCAATAAAAACTTTTTTTACTAATTCAAGAATAACTTCATACATCTCGCCTTTAGCATCAAAGTATTTGTATCCTAACTTTTTAAAAAGCTCTATGGCTGGTAGTTCTGATTGTAGGTATTCGCTCATTTATCTAATCCATTCTCTTTTAAAAGTGCCAATAGTTCATTATCAGATATGTTTTCTTTTTTGTTTTAGAGTAGATTGTCATAAGAAAACTTTATTATTGTTATCTATAAAATAGTAGACAACTCTAAAACCTCCACTTTTCCCTGTAGATCTAGATGAGTTGGCTACTCATATCTTGTAGCAATTATATTTCAGTGCTATTCCAGACTTTGGATTAAGACTCAACTCTTGCTTTAACTCTTGAAAATCAGATTTAATATTTTTATATTTTTTAGCCAATTTTTTTAACTTGATTGAAAATGTTGATAAAGCTACAAGGCTATAGTTCATCTAGCAACTCATCAAGTGTTTGCAACTCATCTGCCTTTTTAGGGTCATCTAAAATCTCTCTTAACTCTTTACAAGATGCATCAAAGCTTTTATAAAACTCTTTGGCTTCTTATTCAGCAAGATACGACTTTATAGACTCTATGATAATATCTGTTCTGTTTAGATTATACTCTTTGGTAAATTCGTCTATCTGCTCTACCAGATAGACAGGAAGCCTAAGTCCTACTTGTTGTTTTTGTAGCTGTGCTAGTGAGTGCATAGTCATATCCTTTTAGAAAATTATATATTTTACTATATACTATTTATATACATAAATCAAACAGTTTCTTTCATCTCACTTTATGATTTTACAAAGTAAATTTTGAATTACTTCTAATTCTGCATCATTTAGAATGGCTAATTTCTCCAAAGCGATGGCAGGTCGTAGTTTTCCTACCTCTCCACCTTTTGCAAGGTTAAAGTTTACAAGAGAAATATCACCTCTAGATTTAGAGTCTCCTTTTTACCTACATATAAAACATCTTATCATACATGGATTGTGCCCAGTGAAATTGGGCTTTATTCTCTCCCAGTCCATTACTCTTCCACTTTTCATCAGTAAATGTACTATCAAACTGTGTTTCACCATTTTTGCCATACTTGTACTCAGATATAAGTGAAATCTCTTGTTGAGGTTTTATTGAAACTAAAGATATACATAGAGTTGTTGGAGATTCCCACTTTAATGTTTTACCTTTTATAGTATTTGCAATCATTTTAGATAAGTTCTGTCCCTCTGTATAAGCTGTATTTCCAGACTTTGAAAACCCCATAGGTCGTATGTCACCACAACCATAAACATTGTCTAAGCCTTTAAACTTATATGTTAGGTGATCTATATTTGCTTCGACTCTGTTGTATGCTGTCTTAGTTGTCAATCCTAAATCTTCTAAAAGCTTAGGTGCTTTTACATTTGGATAAAAACTTGCATCTTCAAATGATATTGTATCAAACTCAGTCTCAACAATTTTATTTTTCAAATCATACTTCAAAATCTTAGCTGAAGTTATATACTCTAAGTGATCTTTATAAAGTTTATTAAATGCTGTTTTAAATCCCTCTTCTTTTATAGTTATAGAGTTATTTTCATCAAGAAGATAAACTTTACCTTTTATATTGTTAGTTTTAAAGTGATCTGCTAAAAGACAAGCTCTCTCATATGGAGCAGGTAGACAACGATAGTTGCCACTTGGTACTGTTATGATGAAATTTCCACCTTTAAAGTTTTGTATCTTTCTTTTAAGTGTAAGATGTTCACTTCCAGGTATAAAAGCAGGAGGGTAGTTATCATGTAGAGTTTTTGCTAATTTCATATCTCCCTTTGTTTGCTCATGATAATCATACTCAATCCCAGTAGCAAATACTAAATAATCATACTCTATATCACCAACTGTAGTCTTTAATATATCTTTCTTACTATCAAGTCCAGTAGCCGTAGCTTGTATAAAATCATAACCGTGATTGTTTGCAGCTTCTATATAACTATGTGTTAAAAACTCCAAATCAACTAAATCAAAAAGCCAAGAGTTACTAGCTGGACATGATACAAAGTGATCTCTTTTTTCTATAAGTGTAACTTTTGCATTTGGAATATCTTCTTTTATATTTCTAACTAAAGATAGACCAGCCCAGCCACCACCTACTACAACGATTTTAGGAGCTTTTATTGCTACAGTATCAGCTAAAATCGGAGTTGCAGTTATCGCAACAAAAGCTACTAGTGAGCCTTTTATCATATCTCTTCTATTCATTCTATTCCTTCATATAAAACCAACACTCTACAACTCTAGTTAGTGTTTGTTCTTTTCTTCTTTTAAAATGTTCACCTATATCAAACTCTTTTTTTCCATAGTTTTCTTTATACTCTTTTATAAACTCAGCAGATACTTTTTCACTCATAGCTGATAGATTAAACCTTGCTATTTGATACGGGGTATTATCAATATCTAAACTTTTTAGCTCTTCTAAACTAAGTGTTATGCCACCATATTTCTCTTTTTTATCAAAGTTCATCTCTACATTTGATCTTAAAGTTGTAAACATATTTATAAACTGTTCAATAGGTATATCAAGTTGCTCAACCTTTAAAGCACTTTCACTACCATATCCCCAACCACCAGCTATATTTAGCTCAATATCGAAAAGATTTGCAACTACCTCTTTGATATTTTCTACACTCTCTAGTTTTTTAAACTCCACTTTAGTCATCACTTTCAAACTCAATTTTTTCTCTATAACTCTCTATAGATATTTCTTTATAACTCTTTGAAGAGATATATTTCAACTCTATTAGGTACTCATCTATATTTCTATAGCCTATAAAATTATAGATTATTTTTCCATCTTTATCTACAAAAGTAGTAGCTGGAACTGCAACAGAACCTATATGATCTGCAAACTCTTTTTTACTACCTTTAAAGTTATTGAAAGTAACTTTTCCATTATCATATATATCTATAAATACCGCTATAAAGTTTTTTTCTATGTGAGATAATATGGTTTTACTTTTAAAGTTTTGACTGATCATTCTTCTACAGTATGAGCAATTAGGTGAGTGTACAAATATCAATAGATTTTTATTACTATTTTTTGCTTCAATCAGTATTTTATTAACATCAATATTATCTGCATATAAAAGATTAAATATAAATGATATGGATATTAATATTTTTTTCATAAGAGAGTTTAAACTCTCTTATGATTTAGGTTATATAAACTCATTTGGTGTAAGTTTACAGTTTTTGTACTTCTTGTCACACTTATAAGTAGCATCAAAAACAAATGATCTTTTTGCAAGATCACCTTTTAACATACCTCTTACAGCGATTGACTTCATACCTTTACGACAATAAAATATGATAGCACCTTTTTTTGGTAACTTACTCAAATCAATCTCTTCAGTCTTATCATCATATGGAACATTTACAGCACCTTCAATATGCTCAGCATCATATCTCTCTTTAACTCTTAGATCAACTAGAGTTACATTTTTAGGAAGAGGTTTTTTGTTTTTAAGTATTTCATAAAACCAGTACTGATCCAATGTACCCTCTTCAATCGCTTCATCTCTATCATCTCCTAGTACATACAATGTTGCACCAGCAACTTTCAATGCTTCAAATTTTG
>DQSO01000070.1 GCA_015663225.1 Campylobacterales bacterium | reverse complement strand
TTGAATCTTTTGCAAATTCTATATTTTCTGTCCAAAGAAGTGATAGATATGCATATAAAAAAAATATTATCAATAAAAGTAGTGGTTTAACTTTAACTATATCTTTTAACTTAATAAAATAACCTCTATCTTTCCCGACTAATAACCACCAAATCAAAAGTACTATACTTAAAGTACCCATTTGACCATTAAAAAAGTTCCAAGGCATAACAAATACATAAAAATAAATATAGTTTATAAACCAATCTTTTTTATTAAATTTTATTATATTCACTTTAAAATATCCAAATAACTAGTAATCTCTTTGTCAAATGAAAAAAATTCTTTAACAAACTTACTATTTTGTAATTTATCTCTCTCTTGCTCAATATTTTTTGAAATATATAGGAGTTTATTTTTAAGATCTACTACATTAAGATTATCAGCCATATGAAAGTTTAATCCCAAATCTTGGAGCTCAGGAAAAGAAGTATTATTATAAGTTAAACATACCATATTATATGATATAGCTTCTAAAAAAGCGTTGCTAAGCCCTTCACCATAACTTGGGAAAAGAAATATATCTGATTTTTGTAAATATGGTTCAATATCATCTACAAAACCAATAATATTTATTTTATCTTTATATAAACATTGATTATAAAAATTCAAAAATTCATCCTTATATATCTCATCATATCCACCTACTATATTAAATACAAAATCTACACCATTTTGTACTAAAATATCACAGGCCTTAATAGCATCTATTTGCCCTTTTCCACTTGCAATCCTTCCAATATGAAGAAGTGTTAATCTATTTTGCTCTATATGGACTATTTTCTTAGTATTACAAGAAGAGTAGATTACCCTATCCTTTGTATCTTTTCCAAATGGTATTATATCTCTTACATTCTTAAAAAGATGTCTACAAATACTCACATGATAATTTACATTACTATAAATAAGCCTATGAAACCAATCTTTTTTAGGAGTTGATTTTGTAGTACCATGTCGTACAATTAAGTTTATATCAACTCCCCAAAAAGCAAAATAAAGAGATTTTAACTCACTAGCACCAAAAAATATAACATTTTTAATACCATACTCTTTAATAACTCGTCTAACATTAATGATAATACTAAACCCTAAATTACTTTTAAAAGAGATAGTTTCCAACTTAATATTGTTAAATCCAACATATTCATCTTGTTTTGACTCTATAAAATAACCACTTTTAGCTATCATCACTACCTCTGAGTAGCTACTAAGCTTTTTAGCTAACTTTATAGCATCTAGCTCCATACCTCCACTATATGGGGATAAACATATAACTACCGTAGGTTGTTTTTTCATTTCCAACTATTTTTTCTTTGCTCTTGTATATACTCTCTTATCTTTTGGATAGGCTTCCAACCTAAAGATTCAGTCTTACTTGTTACTACATCTGCACTCATGCGATTTCCAGCCCTTCTTGGTAACATATCAACCTCACCACCAAACATCTCGGCTATCTCTTTTATACTATAAGCCTCTGCGCTTCCTATACCAAACTCATCTCCCAAACCTTCTTCTCCAACAAGTACAAGTCCATTTATAATGTCTTCTACATGAGTGAAGTTTCTCTTTTGAGTTCCTGGACTTACTATAGTCAAAGGTTCACCATTTTTCATCTTCTCTTTAAAAAGTGCTATAAGTGTTGCATATTTTCCTGTTTGTATCTCTCTAGGACCATAAACATTATAAAAATAAGTTATCGCATATGGTATATTAAACCAAGTTCCATAGTTTTTTACAAGCTCTGTATTTGAAGCTTTTGTCCAAGCATAAGGCGATGCACTTCGTCCAAGCCCACCATCGCCAAATTTTGTACTACTTCCAGCATAAACTATTTTTGCTCCTACCTTTCGCACAAACTCAAGCACTGCAAATATTCCATCTTTATTGAACTTCCAAACTTTTTCTATATCATCAAAACTCTGCTCAACTCTAGAGTATTCTCCAAGATGATAGATAGTATGAGGAGTAAAATCTATAAGATTCTCTATATCTACCGTAAATCCCTCTATATAAGTTACATTTTCAACATGATTACTTTTACTTCCAGTAAAATAGTTATCAAGTGAATATACCTCATAGTTTTCATCACTTGCTAATCTTTCACACAAGTGGCTTCCAATAAAACCAGCCCCACCAGTTACTAATATCTTCTTTTTCATAACTTACTCCATTTGCATTATATTATCATAAACAATCTGTACACTTATATCTTTCATGCATATGTTATCCTTGCACTCTCTCATCACTTTAGTTTTATAACATGGACTACAATCTTTAAACTCACTTATAATATGAACTTTATTTGTCGGACTTTTATATGGTCCAGTTTCATCATGTGGAGTTGGTCCAATAAGTGCAAAAACTTCAGTTTCAAGTGCGGAAGCCATATGTGCAGTCCCTGTATCAGTTGATACAAGAGCCCTCGCACCATCTATAACACCTATCAAATCAACCAAAGATGTTTTACCAACTAAGTCAATAACACCTTTAGGATATGGTTTTAACTTATCAAAAAACTCATCTTCACCTTTGTTACCTACTATTACAACTTGCTTTTTACACGATAATAGCTCAATCAACTCTATCCAATAACTATTTTCCCAAGCACGATAGTTTAATATACTTCTTTTTTGATGAGAGTTGCTAGGACTGATGATAAGATAATCACCACCTAAATGATACTTTTTTTTAATCTCTTCTTTGGTAGCTCCAACTATTTTAGGAAAACTTTTTTGAAAGACTTCTTCACTTACAATATTTTTAAATATATATTTAGTTTTATCAACCATATGTTTTATATTTAATGGAATATCTATATTTTCTACTTGTATTCCAACTTTTTTCTTTGCCACTATAGCATCAATAAGACTTTTAAACTGTTTTCCATACTCAAAGTTTATAAGTAGATCATATGGTTTATCATGTGAAGCTTTTATAATCTCTTTTTTATGAGTGCTTAACCAAATAGGAATCTTCTTATGTTTCAGAGAAAAAACTCGATTTACTCTATCATCACTACTAAAAAGCCCCCCACTTCCTGA
>DQSO01000148.1 GCA_015663225.1 Campylobacterales bacterium | reverse complement strand
CTCATGTAGTGGCTTATCTAATCCATAAATCTGTTTTAGATGCTCTATTGATTCTTTTGTGATATTTGGATTTAACTCTCCACTTGCAAAAAATGAGTTTGGAGCTGCATGGATAGCTAAAAATGATATAACAGCTATGATAAATAACATCATTACTACATAGAGTATTTTTCCAAATATTGTCTTCATCGTCTGATTATATCAAAAATTATTTGTTTTTGTTATAATGAAATTATGTTTACAGGACTTATAAGAGAGATTGCAACTGTTCAAAGCTTTGTGGGTTCTAAACTCACGATTAAAAGTAATTTTTTTCCTAAAGTAGGAGATTCTATTGCTATAAATGGAGCTTGTCTAACTGTTATTGAAACTACTCAGACCTATTTTAGTGTTGAGCTTTCACCAGAGACCCAGAAGATGTTAGCAATACAAAACTATAAAGGCGAGGTTCACATAGAGCCTGCTATGAGGCTTAGCGATAGAGTTGAGGGTCATATAGTTCAAGGTCATGTTGATTGTATAGGTGAAGTTAAAAAAGTTACACAAAATGGTAACTCTACTGATTATTTTATCTCGATTGATAGTAACTTTATGAAGTTTATAGTTCCTAAAGGTAGTATTACAGTTGACGGAGTTAGTTTGACAATAAATGATAAAACCAAAGAGAGTTTTAGACTTACAGTTATCCCTCATACTATAAAAAATACTATATTTAAAAGATATAAAATTGGTACTAAAGTCAATATAGAAACAGATATGTTTGCTAGATATGTCTATCATATTTTTAACAATGAAAAAAAACTTAGCTGGGATGATGTAAATGGTATCATGGCTAGTTACTGATAGATTTAAAGGGGTAAGCTCTAAGCCTTATGATGCATTAAACTTAGCTCTTCATGTTGGTGATAGGGCTATTGATGTATTTAAAAATCGTACAATATTAACCGATAATCATAACCTTTGTCTTGAAAATCTTATATATATGGATCAAACTCATTCTGATAATATACAAATCATAAGAGATAGTTCACTAAATAAGATAGAAGATTGCGATAGTATCATTACAAATTTAGCAAATACTCCTTTGATGGTTATGGTTGCTGATTGTATACCTATCTTGATATGGGACGATAAAAAAAATGTTATTGCAGCAGTTCATGCTGGACGAAAAGGAACATTTAAAGAGATTTCTAAAAAAACAGTTCTTCACATGGCAGAGCATTTTGATTGTAAAAAAGAGGATATAAATATCCATCTAGGAGTTAGTATAAACTCTTGTTGCTATGAAGTTAGCAGGGATTTAGCCGATATAACTATAAAGAACTTTGGAGCAAAGTATATTATCATGCGAGATAACAAATATTTTTTAGACTTACAAACACTAAATTTTGATCAACTTATTTCAGTTGGGATAAAAGAGAAAAATATAGATATATCTAAAGAGTGTAGTTGTTGTAATAAAGATTATTTTTCATATAGAAGAGATGGTATTACAGGAAGATTTGCAGGGGTCATAGTAATAAATGGTTCAAAATAATAAAGATACAGCAGTTGCTCTAAAGTATGATGAAGACGGTAAATCAGCACCAAAAGTAGTAGCAAAAGGTAAAGGTGAGATAGCTAAAAAAATCCTTCAAAAAGCTGATGAGTTTGATATACCTATCTTTAAAAATAAAGCACTTGCCGATTCACTACTAAAACTAGACTTAGATGAACAAATCCCACCTGGACTTTATAAAGCCATAGCAGAAGTTTTTGTATGGCTTATGAAAAGTGAGCAAAAAGCTCAAATGTCAAAAAGAAAAGATATTTAATCTATAAAAGTCCTATCTCTTCTATCTTTGACTTTACAATTTTTAGTTTTTCTTTCATTTTTATTCCTTTTCAATAACTAAAGTTGATTTTTTTTCTACTAATTTTTTAAACTTTCCCATACTATCAAATGTTATTTCACCCTGAGCTCTATGTTCATTTTTACTATAATAATCAAATTTACACATATCGCCAGCACAACTAAGTGTTATATGTCTATCCTTATCTATTATATAATCATTATTAATAGGTTTTAATTTTATCGCTTCATTTAGTGCAAAAAGTATTTTTTTATTGTCACTTCTAAACTTTGCATCTTCTACTTTTGGTTCAGCTCCATCGTAAAAAACATAATAATCATGACCTAGCATCATCCTTACAATAGAGTTTGTAACTTTTGCTTTAAGATAGTTCTGACTTAGTGTATCTAAAGTGTCTATTTTACCTAGAGTAATACCCTTGAACTTTATAAAATAATTATCAGCAAATATTGATGATAGTAGTATCATTAAAAGTATAAGTTTTTTCATATCTTCTCCTTATGATACTATATTATCAGCAGTTTGTGAAAAGTTTGTGAGTTATCTATCAAAAAAAGATGTAAGACCTGATGATGAATTTGCATCAACCTCTTCTTGAGTCGAAAATGCACCATGAGAAATCAATCTATCATATCTATTTTGTAATCTTTCTTCAGATGAGAGAGAACTAAGCTCTTTTACCTGCTCCAAAAAGTAAGTTTTTAAGACAGATATTGCTGCTTCTTTATCTCTATGCCCACCAACTAATGGTTCAGCAATAACATCATCAATCAAGTTTAACTCTTTTAAATCTTCTGATGTTATCTTCATAGCTTTTGTAGCTTGCTCTTGCTTTTTAGGGTCATTCCTAAGTATT
>DQSO01000172.1 GCA_015663225.1 Campylobacterales bacterium | reverse complement strand
GAAAGATTTTAAGTTGGTGACCCGTAGGGGATTCGAACCCCTATTGCCGGCGTGAGAGGCCAGAGTCCTAACCGTTAGACGAACGGGCCACATATTTGGATATGTTTTGTTAGGACGGGGTAATTTTAGCTAGATATGCTTAAACTCTTCTTTTGTATTCTTCATAGCCAAACTCTTTTACTAACTCTTTTGTTCCATCTTTTCTTTCTATGACTAGATTTGGTAGTTTTATACCATTGAATGTTGTATTTTTTACTATTGTGTAGTGGATTTGGTCTTTGAAGATTATCTCATCTCCTATTTTTAGTGGCGATTTAAATGAATAATTGCCCATGATGTCCCCTGCTAAACAAGTGTTACCTGCAAGTTGGTATGTATATGGATTTACTCCAGCTTTTTTTGCCCCCTCTACTTCTGAGCGATATGGCATGATAATAGTATCAGGCATGTGGGCTTCAGCTGAAGTATCTAATATAGCTATTTGCATACCATTATCTACAATATCTAGGACTTTTGCTACTAAGACTCCGCTCTCCCAACCTACTGCTTCGCCAGGCTCTAGGTATACTTTCACATCATATTTATTTTTAAAATCTTTTATAAGTTTTATAAGCTTTTTCACATGATAACCATCTTTTGTGATGTGATGACCACCTCCAAAATTTATCCATTTTAACTCATGTAAATACTCTCCAAAGTTCTTCTCAAAAGCATTTAGTACAAGTTCAAGTTCATCTGATCCTTGTTCACAAAGTGCATGAAAATGAAAACCATCAACTTCTCTTAAAAGCTCAGGCTTAAACTCTTTTTTTGTAATACCTAAACGACTATTTAAACCACATGGATTATATATCTCTTTTGGTGAGGCTGATACTTCTGGGTTTATTCTTAGTCCTATACTTACATCAGCTTTTAGTGCTTTTTCTTTATATTTTTGCCACTGGTTGAAGGAGTTGAAAATTATATGATTTGAGATAGAGAGTATCTCATCTATCTCGTTCTCTTTAAAGGCAGGTGAGTATGTATGTACCTCTTTTTTAAACTCTTCATAAGCTAACTTTGCTTCATACAATCCACTAGCACAGCAGCCTTGAAGATACTTTGATACAAGATCAAATGAAGATGTAAAAGCAAAACCTTTAAGAGCTAAGAGGATTTTTGCACCTGATTGTTCTTGTATATACTCTAAAAGTTTTAAGTTTTCCTCTAGCTTTTCTTCTTTTAAAAGATAGTAAGGTGTTTGAAGCACTTGTTAACCCTTTTTTATCGAAAGTATAGCATATTTAAAAGATAAAAATATTTTTCAAGAAGATATGATATTGACAACTGATTATATGATAGAGAGTCAATCAATAGATGGTCTTTTATCGATAGGTTGCTAATGGCACTTCAAATGCAAAAAATATTTAGTATTTTGAAAATGTGATGGGATTTTCATGGTTTTTGAAAAAGTTTTTGTCCTTTTTGGAGCTAAGTCTTCTACGGCTGTAAAACTATCATCTATAAAGTTTTTTGTATATTTACCTGATTTGAAAAGTGAGTCTAGTGAGTTTGAGGTTTTATAGTACAATCTTTTTTTATTATTATGTTTTACTTTATTAATTATCTTTATATTTATCTCACAATAAGCTATATGAAACTTACCCATATTTTTTATAGTTCCTGTTATATTTACACTCTCACTATTATAATTTCTACTTGTTGAATAGTTGACTATCTTACCTTTTTTGAGATATTTATCTAATATTAAAAGCGAGACAATAGCTCCTATAATAATAACCACAAATGTAGCAATAAGCATAGATAATCTATTTTTACTATCATCATCTTTTAGAACCAATACTGCCAATAAAGCAAATATAAGTATAAATACTAAAACTACTATCCAGTGAATTATTGTCATATGTATCATTAGTAGCACTCTCCATAAACTTTTAAATCATACTCTATTGATATATTAAAATCTTTAAAAACCATCTTATAAGGGTATGCTTCTTCTTTTTTTAACTCTTTGTCTAGTAGTATCGACATTTTTCGTAAAGGTTTTAAATAATTTATATAGTTTTTGTATCTGTTGTCATATATTTTATCTATTGAGGCAAAGATACGGCATTTTTTAAAATCTATTTTTGATATATTTTTGATTTTACCCTCAACTACTAACATCTTTGAAAAGTCCAACTTAGTCACTTTTTTATCAATAAGCTCAACTTTTTTTACACTCTTATCAAAAAATATTTTTATTGCAATAGGTGAAATTATAAGTAAAACAAGAGCAAAAAGTATCAAGACAAGCGATAAAATAGCCCTCTTTCTAACTTGCATAAGAGCTATGATAAAAAATAGTAAGAAAAGCACTCCAATCCAAGAGAGTGCAAAATAGTCATAGATAGATGGATTATTTATATAATCTAAGATTCTAGGTTTAATATCAAATAACATTTTGCTCTTTTCTTTTTACAAGATAAGAGCAAAAAGAGTTCCAACTCTAAGTTCTTGAGTTTTTTTCCTCTATGCCACTTTGATTAAATCTTTTTGTAAGTTCTTGTTTTACTCGATCTGGATCAACTCCTTTATCAACAAGTGCTACAAGAGTATGATAAACCAAATCAGCACACTCATAGATAATCTCATCTTTATTGTTATCTTTTACAGCAAAACAAAACTCTCCAGCTTCTTCAACTACTTTTTTTAAGTAACTATTTTCACCTTTAGCTAAAAGTGAAGCGGTATATGAAGTTTTTGGATCAGCTGTTTTTTTCTCTTTAAGAGTGTGATAGAGTTTATCAATAACACTATATTTTTGTGTTGCACTCTCATCAACTTTAGAAACTATTTCATCACTGTCAAGTTTTGTAAAAAAACATGATTTTCGTCCTGTATGACAAGCTATACCACCAACTTGTTCTATAGTTATCAAAAGAGTGTCATTATCACAATCTATAAATATATCCTCTATATTTTGAAAGTTTCCACTGCTTTCACCTTTTTTCCAAATTCTCTGTTTTGTACGAGAAAAATAGTGAGCTTGTTTCGTTTGCAAAGTAAGAGTCAAGGCTTCTTTATCCATAAAAGCCATCATCAAAACTGCTTTAGAATCTTTATCTTGGACGATTACTGGAAGAAGTGGAACCTTCTCCCAATCAACTTTGTCTATGATTTTCTGCACTATTGACCTACAGAGACTGTTCTTTGTTTATCTTTAGCATCTATCCATATATTTGGAACAGCTCCACCAGGTGTTAGGAATATTTTACTATCTCTATTTACTTTTAGAGCTTCGTTAAACTTACCTTGAACCTTTATTTGCTCAAGCTTTAAAAATGCAGGTGTTAAACTTTTTGATATCAGATAATTTGCTTTTGATTGTGCCTCAGCCTCAATCTTAATCTTATTAGCTTCACCTAGTGCTTGTATCTTTTTAGCATCTGCATCACCTTGAGCTAGAGCTGCTTTTTTCTCAGCCTCTTTTTTTGCTCTTTCAACTTCTTGCTGAACTCTTTGAACCTCTTGTTTTGCAACTTGAACTTTTTCTATTTGCTCTCTTATCTTTAAAGGAAGTGAGATCTCTCTAAGTTGCACTGATTTTAACTCAACAGGTTTATTGTCAAATCTCTCAACTTTAGTTCTTATACCCTCTTCAATAAATATTGCAATCTCATTTCTTTTTATAGGCAACTCTTCAGCTTTATAACTACCAACAACATTTCTACTAACTTCTCTAACAATTGCATTGATAAGTTTCTCTTCCCAACTAAGACCCCAATTTGAGATAGTTTGAGGAGCAGTATCAGGTTTTAGTCTATACTGAACAGTCAAGTCAATAGAAACAGGAAGACCTCTAGTATCCATTACAGTAATAGCTGGTTTTTCCATAATCCCATCATTTGGTTGTCCAAAAGCTGATGTGTCATTTTGACCTTTATAGTTTATAATTCTAACTTTTGAATCAATAGTGATAATCTTTTGAACACCTGGTATATAAAAATGAAGACCAGGATACAAAGGAACTGGCTCAAACTTACCTGTTGTAACTTTAATACCAACCTCACCAGAGTTTATAATAGCATAAGGCTTTGCAAGTACAAATAGTGCAACTATCGCTATAAGTAGATATATTAAAGGTGTTTTATTTCCAAAATCTGGAAGTGATGGTGGTCTTATCTGGTTTCCACCTCCACTACTACCTTTTTTATCTCCTCCACCGTTTCTTTTGTTAAAATAATCATTTAAATCAGCTGGCATTTTATTCTCCTATATATGTTAAGTATTTTTTATATTTGTTATTTCGTCCAAAAACTACATCAAAATAAGCATCTTGAAGAAGTTTCGTCATCTCGCCTCTACTACCATTTCCTATCACTCTATCATCTAGTGAGTTTATAGGAGTAACCTCTGCTGCAGTTCCTGTAAAAAATGCTTCATCGCAGATATATAGCTCATCTCTTGTAATATTTCTTCTTACTATCTCAATTCCCGCATCTCTTGCTAAATCAAATACAGTATCTTGAGTTATTGACTCTAGTGAGTTGTCATTTGGAGGAGATATAAGTTTTCCATCTCTTACCATAAATAGACACTCACCACTTCCCTCAGCAACAAAACCACTATCATCAAGCATCAAAGCTTCTTCATAACCGCAGTTTAGTGCTTCATATTTAGCCATTTGTGAGTTTAGATAGTTTGCAACTGCTTTTGCTTTTCCAAATGTAGATTTTACCGAGTTTCTAACAATCGAAGAAGTTTTAACTTTTATACCTTTTTCTAACCCCTCTTCGCCCAAATAAGCACCCCACTCCCATGAAGCGATTGCAGTAGAAACTGGAGCTTTAACATGATGAATACCCATAACACCATATCCTAGATAGATAAGTGGTCGTAGATATACATTTGCTTTAAAGTCATTTGATTTAAGTAGGTCAATATGAGCTTGTCTAACCTCTTCATACGAAAAGTTTGGCTTTATTGCTACAATCTTTGCAGAGTTAAAAAGTCTTTTTGTATGCTCATCAAGTTTAAAAATAGCTAAACCATCTTCAGTTTGATAAGCTCTTGTCCCTTCAAATACACCATTTCCATAGTGAAGAGTGTGTGTTAAAATATGTACATTAGCATCATCCCAATCTACAAGTTTTCCATCCATCCAAATATATTTTGCTTTGTCCATTATAAAAATTTCCTATTAATATGTTTTAGTTCGCGATTGTATCTAAAGTATTATTATAATGTAGTTATTTAAGTAAGTTTAAAAAAGTAATGGCCGGGAGAGGGAGATTCGAACTCCCGGAGGTATGACCCTCGCTGGTTTTCAAGACCAGTGCATTCAACCGCTCTGCCATCT
>DQSO01000059.1 GCA_015663225.1 Campylobacterales bacterium | reverse complement strand
TTACTTTTTTAAAATCTTTTTTTATCCAGTTTGCAAGCCAACCATTTATAGCATTTACAACATAGCTAGAATCACTTGTAACTATTACTTTACACGGTTCTTTTAGTGCTTTTAGACCCTCTATGACTGCTTTTAGTTCCATCTGATTATTTGTAGCTAACTCTTGTCCACCACTTACTATTTTTTGCTTACCACCAAACTTTAAAATTGCACAATAACCACCAAATCCTGGATTGCCCAATGATGAGCCATCGCTATACAAATGAACCTGTTTCATACTCTCTTCTTACTAAGTTAGTTTCTATTATTGCAGAGTCTATATTTTTACATACAGGGCATCTATAAAAATAGAGCGGAAATATATTTTTACACTTATTACAACTATATGTAAAAGCCAAATCAGCTGAAAAATCTTCAACTTGTTGTAGTTTGATAAGTGTATTTAACTCAAAGTTATCACTACTATTTGCTAGAGCAAGATTATTTTTTATAGTATAAATCTCACTTAAAAGTTTATCACCTTTTATAAGAGAGTCATGACAAAACTGTTCATCTCTCTCCCAAACAAGATCAATAACATTTTTAAAATCAAATTGTTTTAATATATCTATAGACAAATTTAACTTATTTATAGTGATAAACTCAAACAGCTTTCTTTGAACAATCTTTTTATCAAGTCCTAGTTCTACAACTCTATCAACTTTTTGTTCACCACTTATATCATCACGATGAAAAATAGTAAGTATTTGAAAATAAAGTCTCTTCTCACTATCTTCACCACTTATAGCTTCCAATACATCTATAAGCTCTATAGCTTTATCATACTCCCTTAAGCTCTCATAGATAGAGATGAGATATGTTAATGCCTCTTCATTTTTAGGATATATCTTAATCGCTAATAAAAATATATCTCGTGATTTATATAAAAATCCTGCTTTATAATAAGTCTTTGCCAAAAGTGTAAGAATATTTCTCTTTTGCCTATTATCATTTATATTTTTCAAAAGTGTTGAATATATGTCGATACTTTTATCATACTCTCCACTCTTATCATAGTTAAGTGCCATCAATATTACTGACTCGGTTGGAAGATTTTGAGATTTTATCATCTCTTTATACTCTACAAAACTAGATGATTCTTCAAACTTTTTTATATGTTTCTCTATGCTGTAATCATCCTCTTTTCTTTTAAAAAATCTTACCCAGTAGTTTGAAAAGTTGATTATAAATATTATTAAAATGAGTATTACTGCACCATAAAGAGGATCTCGATAATCTAGCGATAAAAATTCCATTTTTTCCTACTTGTTTTCTTTTTTACTAAAAAGAGTACCACCATCATGTATCTTTTCTAATAAAAACTTATGTGCTGCTTTAAGGTTATAACCACTACATAAAAACATCTCTTTATCATGTTTTAGTAGAAAATCTGCCGCTTTTAACTTAGTTACTATGCCACCAGTTGCAAACTCATGATTTGCAGAGGTATCAGCACTAAGCTCTTCTTCACTTATCTTGCTTACTACCTTTAAAATCTTAGCATTAGTATTTTCTTTTGGATTGGAGTCATAATATCCCTCAATATCACTAAGTATCACAAGCATATCTGCATCAGTATGATATGCCACATGAGCTGAGAGCTGATCATTGTCTCCAAAAAGCTGATCAGGAGTTGTTGAAATATCATTTTCATTAAGAATAGGGAGTATTCCACTATCAAGTGTATGATTTACAATTTGTTGAAATATTTTTGTATGACTTCTTGAGTCAAAGTCATTCTCAGTTAGTAAAATTTGTGCTGTATTTACATCATATATATCAAACATAGATTTATAACTACTCATAAGTATAGGTTGCCCAACTGCTGCTAATACTTTTTTACTAATCTGTTTATTTCTATCAAGCTTCAAAGCTGTATAACCAGCTGCAACTGCACCAGAAGTTACTAAAATAACTTCATGCATCTTTCTTACTTTGGTTAGTAATGATACAAGATTTAACATTCGCTCTTTGGCTATAGAGTTCTCTTTGGCTAAAACACTACTACCTACTTTAAAAACTATTCTACTCATTTAACTATTATAGCTTAAAATTTGAAAAAAATACTATTTTATTTGTTCCATAACGATACTTCCCACCAAAACTATCTTTTAAAAGTCTATCTTCACCTAAAAAATCAGTTGTTTTTTAAGCTCTTATGAACTTCACGAAAAAGATCAATATCAAAGATGCCCATACATCTGTTCTAGGACTATCATGTGTTGTCCAACAACCATAGGATTTCTTGAACTTGTTTTCATTCTCTCAACATCACTGAGTCCTGTCATGGCTGTAAATACACTTCTTGCTGTCCCCGCATAGGGTAGCCCTCTTTAACCATTTCAAAAGCTTCACCAATATCGTAAAAGTATCTGATAATACTAGAATCAACCATCTTTTTAAAAAAAATCAAAATATGCAAAGTCAATAACATATATAAGTATAATCCCAATATTTACCACAAAGATATAGACAATCCAAAAATATTTTGCAAAGGTAGATTTAAAGATACCAATATATTTAATTCCACCAGTTAAAAACCCAACTCTAAATACTGCTCCTAAGTAAATCTATCATATATGTTTTATTTTAGCTAATATTGAATAAAATATAAATATACGAAGGGCTAAAAATGAAAGTAAAAATCTGTGGTATCACTAACTATGAAGATGCCACTTATGCCATCGACTTTGGTGCTGATGCTTTAGGATTTGTCTTTTATGAAAAGTCTCCTAGATTTATCAATCCTAGTGATGCTAAAAAGATTATAGATAGACTTCCTCCATTTATTGAAAAGGTGGGTCTTTTTGTAAATAAAACTTCACATGATACTAATATCATCTCAAAAGAGAGCCATATAACTCTAGCACAAATTCATTTTGAAGCAGACGAAGAGTTTTATAAAAGTTTATCTATTCCACACATAAAAGTAACTCGTGCTAAAAATCTACATGATATAGAAAAATACCAAGATGAATATCGTATAGTTGATGCTTTTGTAGATAGTTATGGAGGAGAAGGAAAGAGTATAAATCTTGATTGGTTTAATGATATAGATAGTAGTAAAATAATTTTAGCAGGTGGATTAAACAACAAAAATTTACTAAATGTAGCAAAATATAACTTTTATGGTGTAGATGTAAGTAGTGGAGTTGAAAAGAGCAAAGGTAAAAAAGATAGAATACTTCTAAGAAACTTTATAGAAACGGCAAAAAATGGAAAAATTTGATAATTTTATTAAAAAGTTAGAACGATCAGAGTTAAAAAAAGAAGAGCTTGAAAAGTGCTTAAGTAGACTTAGTAAGCATTTTGAGATAGATATTGATATAGAAACACTAAACTTTTTGGGACTTCCTATACGAGAAGAAGCTGATTGTATATTTTTAACAACTAAAAAAAATCATTTCAAAGATGAAGAGTATTGTGTTGTTGATATAGAAACAAATGGCAATTCACCTATAAAAAATCAGATTATTGAACTAGGTGCAGTAAAAATAAAAAATGGAAAAATTACAGCTAAATTTGAGTCATATGTTTTTGCTGATTTTATACCTCCCGCTATTACTAAAATTACTAAAATAAAAAAAGAAGATTTAAAAGATGCACCATCTCTTAAAAAAGTTTTACAAGATTTCAAACTATTTTTAGGAGATAATGTTTTTGTAGCCCACAATGTAAAGTTTGACTATAGTTTTATATCAAACTCTTTAAAAGTAGTAGGATTAGAAGAGCTACTAAATCGTAAACTATGTACAGTAGATTTATCAAGAAAGACTATAAACTCACCAAGACATGGACTAGCCTTTTTAAGAGATTTTCTCAAGATAGAAGAGGGAGATCATCACAGAGCATACTCTGATGCTCATAGTGCAAGTATAGTATTACAAGAGTGTTTTAAAAATATTCCTGAAAATATTAATACCACTGAGGATTTAATATACTTCTCAAAGATGAATAATAAACAAAAAAATAAAAAGCCTACTGCATCTTTTGATTAAGTTGCCAGTTAGGAAATATAGTTAATACTGATACTTCCTTCTCAATAATCTGTTTTATCAGCTCCATTGGTAAAATACCAGAATTATTTTTAAGTATATAATGCCCTGTTACCATCTTATGGATAACTTCTAACTCATATTTTTTACAAAACTCTTCTATATCAATCTTTTTGTTAAATTTTACAACTAATTTAGTATCCTTGCTAAATTTCTTCCCATCTTTAGTAACTTGGATTTCTTTAGATTTTTCACTACTCTTTTTAGTTTTAATCTCTATCTTTTTACCATTCTCTTTAACATGATAACTCTTATAAGCCTCTTCTGCCCAAACACCTATACATATCATACTCATAACTAATACTATTTTTATCATTTTAGTGTCCTACTACTTCTAGTTTTATACTGTTTACTTTTCCTGTATCTAAAGCAACTTTATCTTTAATAGTTACAATCCAATTACCATTAGAATTTTCACCTATAAATGCAGATGAAGATAGTCTTCCATTGCCATTATAATGTTTATTTGCACTTCTTAGAACATTGCTATACTGAACCAACTCTGTTTTAACACCAGATGGAGAAGTAAGTGTTATTTCAAGATCCCCTTGATATGTATGTGTAATATTTGGATAAACTCCTACCCACTCTACTTCAAAATCACTACTTATAGGTATAGTAAAAGAGACTCCTGTATCGTCATTGTCTGGAATATTTGTATTAAAATTTTCTGTATTAATACTAGTTCTTTCAATAGGTAAGTTTGTATATCCATTTTTACACATATTAATAGCATCTTTTGTATTTATAAGCCCATAACCATAATCCTTACTATGCCACAAGCCACTACTGTTTTGAACCCAAGATCTATTTTGAGAATCTATCTTTGTACTAGTTTTTGCAATTATATTTTTAACATCCCTATATGTCAAGTCTGGACAAGCCTCAAGAATAAGAGCTATGCATCCTGAAACAGTTGGAACTGCTGCACTTGTACCATTCATAGCATATGTATAGTTATGATTACTGTCATCACTCCATGTTGGTAGTGAAGTATCTCCACTTACATTTGTAGTCCCTATAGTTGGCGCAATGTTATAAAATTCTCCACTATAGCCACTAACAAGTATATTTGAACCAAATGAAGAGTAAGAAGCATTTGTATTGTCATGTTTTATCGCCGCTACTGCTATGATATATCTATTATTGGAAGAGTTGGATAGATTTGAATTACCTCTATTGTATCTACTATTTCCAGCAGCTTTTACATATATTCTACCCTTACCATCTCTTAGTGTTGTAGCTCCAACTTTTAAAAGCTCTTCCATGAGAGTATCATTGTCATACTCACTTCCCCAACTATTATTGCAAACTGCTATATCATTTGCTCCTATCCCAGTTACCCAAGCTTTTTCCAACTCTGTGTAGGTTTGATTACTAAGCCAGTTATTTCCTGCTATTTTTGCAAAAGGGGCTATACCTCTAACTCCTTTATTGTTAAATCCTCGAGCTGCTATAATCCCAGCTACCATAGTTCCATGTGTTTGATCTCCCGTTGGGCTTGGGTCTGTTGTGCCTGTTACAGCATTTCTTGAGCGAATCATATCCATATTTTGAATTAAGTCTTCATGGTCTGCATCTATTCCATTATCAACTACGCTTACTATGATAGGTGCACCTTCATTGTACCCCATATATTTACTATATACACTACTTAAATTTAAATCATTTCCTATGATAGTTGCTACATTGGCTGTATTATTAACAACTGTACCTCTTGCTTTTAGATGCCATTGATTTTTATAAAAAGTATCTCCAAAAATTGGATCTATGCCGTCTGCTATACCATTTCCGTTTTCATCTCCATTTGAGCTATCTAGTCCTAACATATTTTCTATATCATCAGGGATAAAGTCATTATCGTTATCATTTATAGGTTGTATCGCTTTTACTGTCACTACAAAAGTTTTTATTTGACTAAATGAAGAGCTATAAACTGTAGCACTTAAAGTTACATTTACATCAGGTGAACCAGATAGAGGTCTTGTAACAACTCCACTATTTGATATATGTGATGTATCATTTGAATCCCAACTTATTGTACTTCCATTGTCACCTACGACAATCAAATTTAAGTTACTTATCACTAAAGATTGAAGTTCATTTGTAGAGCGAATACTATCAAAGTTAAGAGCATTATAATCTAAACTAACTATTTTACTACTTGTTGGTTTATGAAGTATGGTCAAGTTAAAATCTTTACTTTTG
>DQSO01000109.1 GCA_015663225.1 Campylobacterales bacterium | reverse complement strand
TTAGTTATAGCCTGTTAAAGTGCCGTTTAGCTAGCAAAGTTTGGAGCAGATATATTTATAGTTGATATGATTGGTATCTCAATTTCACGAGAGTTAGCACCACTCATAGTAGGTATTTTTCAACTATTTTATAAAAATTTGCAGGGTCAATGTTCTCTTTTTTACAAGCATATTTAAACCAATAATCACCTTTTTTTACATGGTCTATCTCTTCATCTAGGATTATTGTTAGAGTTTTTATAAGATTATCTGAGAAAGGTGAATTTAGTTTTTTTACTTTTGTTATTATTTGAGGATTTGCATCTAGTCCACTTGCTTCTAGGTATCTAGGTACACAAGCCATTCTATCAACTAAGTTCAAAGTTGCCATAGAGGTATCAAATAAAAATGCATGAACATTGAAATCTCCATAGTTATAGTCTAACTCTTTTAGCATACTCTCAAGAAGTAAAAAGTGTCTTATCTCATCATCTGCAACTTCAAGCCAATCGTCATAAAATTTTTTTGGCAAGTTTTTAAATCTGTAAGCGGCATCAAGGGCTAAGTCTATGGCACTGTACTCTATATGTGTTATTGCATGGATTAAGATTGCTTTGTCTTCATTGGTAGTTAGTTTTCTTCGTCTTGGAACTTGTTGGGCTGGTACTATTTTACAGTGTTTGGTAAAGGATGGTTCTTTAAAAACTACTGGTTTATGGCTGTTATCATGTGAGATATTGTTTAGTTTGTATTGTTTATAAAACTTGTTGAACTTTTCTATCTTATCATGTGGTTTAGAAGTTTGTAAAATATCTTCTAAAGTTTTATAAAATTGCATTTAATATTTACTTTATTGTTGAGCTACAAAGTATTGCTTTGATATTTATATAAAAGTTAAGTTTTGTATCTTTATCGTCTTTGATACTCATAATCTCTTTGAAGTTTTTTCCCTCATTTTTAATAGCTTTATATGTGACATTTTTAAAATCTACATCTTTTAAGCTTACTTTTACCTCTCCTTTTTGTGAAAGAATACAACCGTTTGAGTAGAGTGAAGTTAGAGTTAGTAGGAGTATAAATAATTTTTTCATAGATAACCTTTGTTTTTTTATATTTTATTATAACTTAAGTATAATTTTTTTATGAAAATACCTAAAATACTACAAACTATCTCTAAAGCGATACAAATCCACAATGCAAAAATGATTGTAGTTGGTGGAAGTGTACGAGATCACTTTTTAAATAAGAGTATCAAAGATTATGACATAGAAGTTTATGGACTTGAAAGTTTAGAAGAGCTTGAAGAGATTTTATCAAAGTTTGGAAGTGTAAATCTTGTTGGAAAAAGTTTTGGAGTTTTGAAGTTTGTTTACAGGGGTGATGAGTATGATTTTTCATTTCCTAGAACTGAGAAAAAAACTGGTAGTGGGCATCGTGGATTTGAAGTTTTTAGTGATGGAAATATGAGTTTTAATGAGGCTAGTTTAAGGCGAGATTTTACCATCAATGCTATGGGGTTTGATATAGAAAGCAGTGAGTTTATTGACCCTTACAATGGCTTAGATGATATGGAAAAAAAAGTTTTAAGACATATTGATGACAAGACATTTGTTGAAGATCCTTTACGAGTTTATCGAGCAGTTCAGTTTTGTGCTAGATTTGGGTATGAATTAGCTAAGAGTACAAAGATACTTTGCAAAGATATGGTTAGTAGCGGTATGCTTGAAGAGTTACCAAAAGAGAGAATCTATAAAGAGTTTGAGAAACTACTTTTAAAATCTGATAAGCCATCAGTTGGGTTTGAGCTTATGAGAGAACTTGGTATTTTGGATTATTTTCCTGAATTAAAAGATATGATAGGAGTAGCACAAGATAAAAAGTGGCATCTTGAAGGTGATGTTTGGGTTCATACGATTATGAGTTTAGATGTTATGGCAACTCTTAAAAGTGGTGATGATAAGTTGGATTTGAAACTTATGTATGGTGTGATTTGTCATGATATGGGAAAAGCCACAACTACAAAAATGATAGATGGAAAAATACGATCATTTGGTCATGAGAGGGCAGGGGTTGAGCTTTGTAAAAGTTTTATGTATAGACTTTGTGATGAGCATCAGTTTATAAATGATATAGCACTTTTAACCAAGTACCACATGGTACCATCAGCCTTTTATAGTGATGGGGCAAAAGATAGAGCGATAAGGCGACTTGCTACTAAGGTAAATATAAAAGAGCTTGTTGTAGTTGCAAAGGCTGATTTTTTAGGACGAACAACACTAGAAGCGAAGAGTGGAGTTTATAAAGCTGGAGAGTGGCTTAGTGAAAAATCTAAAGAGTTAAAAGTAGAAAAATCAGCACCTATAAATTTTTTACAAGGAAGAGATTTGATAGCTTTAGGTTTGAAACCATCACGAGAGTTTTCTCTGCTTTTAAAAAGTGTTTATGAGAAACAACTTGATGGTGATATTGGGAGCAAGGACGAGGCTATTGAGTTTTTGAAGTCTAAAATTTAATCAAGATTTTTAATTAATATTTTCTCTGTTTTGTTTTTGCACCACCCATGCCTATTTTTTCGACTTCAATAGCTTTTAGTAGACCGTGTTTACTTTCTACTCCTTTTAAAGCTGTTGCAATATGTTCATCTGTTACATGACCCCTAACCCAAATCTCATATACCTTAATGCAGCCACCAGATTTGGTCAATGTATTGCCGATTTTGCCATTGGTTGTAAATAATAAAAGCCCCTTAGAT
>DQSO01000024.1 GCA_015663225.1 Campylobacterales bacterium | reverse complement strand
GTATCTGCTATAGTATACTCTAAACCATATCCCCAACAACCATTAAGTGCACCAGTAGCACCAAGTTGTACTACTGCATCACCAGAGGAATTACCTTGTCTAAATAATTTTTGATTAGCAAGACCTGCATCAACTGTCTCATAATACACTTTTGTATTTACATAAGGCTTGATTGTCGCTTTGTTTAAATCAAGTGCCATAACACTACTACTAAATCCAACTACTGCTAACGCAGCTATACTAAGTTTTGCAAATTTCATTCTAAACTCCTTGTTTTTTTTGTTTCTAAAATAAGATTGCACGAAATAAGTATAACATACAATTCTTAAAGTTTTATTAAATCATGATGATTGGTAGTCTATATTGGTTAAAAATTAATAGGTTAAGTTAATATTTCTTCTATATAAAGTTTAAAATCAGAAAGATTATTTTTTATTATAGATAACTGTTTGCACATAATATCCCTTTTGTAAGTTTACATAAAGTGGCTTTAAATAACCAACATCCCATCCCCATAAGAGTAGAACATATACTCCTCTTTGATAGCCTCTTGATATAAACTTAGTGTCTCTTCAAGTGAAGTGAAACTAGCAACTAACATAATAAGAGTGGAAGAGGGTAGATGAAAGTTTGTTAGAAGGTGGTTGACTCTTTGTGGAGTATTGTCTGGATGAAGAAAAAGATCACTATATCCTTGTTGTTTCTTCTCTCTTGTATAGTATTCTATAGTTCTAGTTACAGTAGTACCAATAGCAAGTATAGGTTTAGATGAGTCTAGTAGTTGTTTTGTAGCTTTGGGTATATCATACCACTCACTATGCATCTTGTGTTTATCTATGGTTTCTACCTCTATACTTTTAAAAGTTCCAGCTCCCACATGAAGAGTTATAAAGTGAGTATCAAACATATCTTTTAACTTTTTAAAACTATTTTCATCAAAGTGAAGAGAAGCCGTTGGTGCTGCTACTGCTCCGATATTTTTAGCAAATACACTTTGATACTCTTCTTCATCCTCTTTGGTATCTTCTCTTTTTATATATGGAGGAAGAGGGATATGTCCAATCTTTGTTAGTATCTGTTCAAGTTCAATAAAAGCAAGTTGCTTATCATGTAGAAAAAACTCAACTGTTCTTGTTCCATCATCGTGAAGTTGTTTTACTATAGCTATTAAGTTGTCTTCAAAAAATATCTTTATATCTTTTTTGACTCTACCTTTTATATATACTAAAAATTGACTATCTGGTTTTGGAGAGTTTAGTAGTAGTTCAACTCTTCCACCACTTTGTTTTGTTCCAAATATTCTAGCTTTAATAACTTTTGTATCATTTAAAACTATATTTGTATCTTTTGGTATAAAGTCAAAGATTTTACCAAAAGTTGTATGAGTTATTTTTTTAGTTGCTCTCTCATAGACTAAAAGCTTCCCCTCATCTTTTGGATACGAGGGAGTTGAAGCTATAAGATGTGGTGGTAAATCATAGTAATAAGAGGATACTTTTAGTGGATCTAGGCTACTCATCATCTTCAGATATATAAGGATTTACCATCTTTGCTATATATATAGAAACACCATAGAGAAAAATCATAGGTCCAGCCATCAAAAACTGAGTCAATACATCAGGAGGAGTAAGTAGTGCAGAAAGTAAAAATATAAGAATCAGTGCATATCTAAAAAAGTCCTTTAGTGTCCGATCAGTTACAAGTCCTATGACTGCAAGGAAAAAAGTTATAACAGGAAGTTCAAAAGCAAGTCCAAAACCAAGTATAAGCTTTGTAAAAAAACCAACATATTCGCCAATATCAGGAAGAACAAGTACAACTTGTGATGCAAAATTTACTAAAAATTCATAACCAAATGGTATAACGATATAGTATGCAAATGCTCCACCAATCAAAAACATAGTCGTAGCCCCAATCACGAAAGGAAGAATCATCTTTTTTTCATTGTCATATAATCCAGGTGCGATAAACAGCCATAATTGCCAAAATATAATAGGTAAAGAGATAATGAAACCAGAGAAAAAAGAGACTTTTAAAGCAGTAAAGAAAGTTCCTTGAATACTTTTTGAAACCATCTTGCTTTCAGGAGGTAGTACAGTTTCTAAAGGAGCCATCATCCACTCCAAAATCGGTTGCCAAAAAGCAAACATAATAAAAAACATAACTACAAGTACACCAACACTAATACCTAGTCTTTTTCTAAGTTCAACTAGGTGCGGTTTAAGTTCTTCAAACATCTTTTTCTACTTTCTTTATGGATTTTTTTGCTTTTTTCTTAGCTTTCTTTTTTGGTTTATCACCTTTAATATCATTTGCCATATTGTTAAACTCACTATAAATATCATCTAATTTACTAAGATTTGCACCCTCTTTAACATCATCAATAGATTTTTCAAGTTGTTTTTTATATGTGATCGTACTCTCTTTAAGTTCACTTATCTCTAGCTCTTTATCAAATGTCTCTTTTGCATCATTTATACTCTTTTTAAAACTTTTGAAAAATTTTGCGATTTTTACAAGTGTATCAGGTAGTTTCTCTGGTCCAATAAATAGTATAGCAATAACAGCAATAATCAGAATCTCTCCTAAACTCATACCAAACATCACTATCTCCTTTATTTAAAAATAAGACTATATCTAATCTTCCATTAAAAAAAGTGCTATCTCATCGCTTAGTAGATAATCCATATTATATGCGATAGTGTCAATTAATTTAATTTTATTAGTTTCTTTTAATATTTGTAATTTTTTATCTGAAAGTAGAGTTATATCTACCCCAATTTCACTTCTTAGACCTAAAAATATTTTTTCACTTTTTAGTTCAGTCTGAGTTAAGTTTTCAATCTCTATCTTAGTAGGGTTTTTGATATATGATTTTACATTTCTATCAGTATAAAACCTCTTATCTCGCAAAAATCCCACAGCACCACTTCCTATACCTATATACTCTTTGCCAGTCCAATAACCCAAGTTGTGTTCTGATTTGTAAGTTCCAAAGTTTGAAATCTCGTATTGATTAAATCCTCTTCTTTTTACTTCATCTATAAACCAAGAGGCCAAATTTTCATCTTTAGTAAGAAGGTTGTTTTTTCCAAAAAAGTTAGTTCCTTTTTCTATCGTTAGGGAGTATGAACTAAGATGATTTATAGGGAGTGAAAATACGATATCAAGGTCACTAGTTAAAAGCTCTTTAGTATCTAAAATAGTATCATATATTAAATCACATGATATATTTTTAATCCCTATCATGTGAGCTTTTTCTATGGCTATTTTTGCCTCCAAAGAGCTATGCTCTCTACCTAAAAATTTTAACTTTTTATCATCAAAACTTTGTACTCCAAAACTAACACGATTTATACCAAGTTCTCTCATACCTCTTAACCAATCTTCTGAGGCACTATTTGGATTTGCTTCTGTTGTTATCTCGATATTTGGCATAAGATATGGCTTAAGGATTTTAAAAAACTCTTCATACTCTTTAGGGGGGAGAGCAGAGGGTGTTCCACCACCTATAAATATAGTCTCAATACCGTTCTTTTTTACATCAAATCTTTCCAATTCAAAAAGAAGTTGTTTTTTCATAGCTATCATGTAGCTTTGAGTTAAATCCAATATATCTGTATATGAGTTAAAGGAACAATAGTGGCATTTAGAGTCACAAAATGGTATGTGTAGATATAAAAGCATAAGCCCACCTTAACAAAATTTAGTTATTATATAATTAAAATATAAAGGATGGGGAGTTATGACAGATAAAAAATATAGACCAAATGTAGCTGCTGTCATACTCTCACCTAAATACCCATATGAGAGCAAAATCTTTCTAGGCAGTAGAATTGACTATAAAGGTAATATATGGCAATTTCCTCAAGGTGGTATAGATGAGGGAGAGAGTCCCCAAGATGCACTTTTTAGGGAACTTAAAGAGGAGATAGGTACTGATGATGTTGAGATTATAGATGAGTATCCCCAGTGGCTTAGTTATGATTTTCCAAATATTATTGCTTCAAAAATGTATCCGTATGATGGGCAGACTCAAAAGTATTTTTTAGTGAAGTTAAAAAGTACCGCAAAGATAAATCTTGAAACTATAGAACCAGAATTTAAGTCATATAAGTTTGTCGATTCTGATAAAGTGATACAAAATATCGGAAATATGAAAAAAAGAATATATAAAAAAGTATTAGCTTATTTTAAAAAAAGTGGATATTTATAAAGGGAAATGCAAATATGTTAATTGTACAAAAGTTTGGTGGTACAAGTGTCGGTGATTTAGATCGTATAGCAAGTGTGGCTTCAAGAGTAGCTATCACTAAAAAAGAGGGTAACGATGTTGTGGTT
>DQSO01000150.1 GCA_015663225.1 Campylobacterales bacterium | reverse complement strand
TCTTCTATCATAAACGGTTTCGATATATAGTCATTTGCACCCATTTTAAGCGGTACACTTACAGTATCATTGCTAACATAAGAGACCATTAATATGACTATAGAATCTTTATAATGTTCAATAACAGGATAAAAATTTTGCCCACTTATATTTGTCGAAAGCACTATTGCATCAAAATCTTCATCTTTAATTGCATCTCTTATCGTTGTTGCACTCTCACAATTATGACCCAACTGAGTTAGTTTTGCACTTATACTTTGTGCTAAATAAATCTCGTTTTCTACTATTAATATCTTCATACTACTTCCAGTTATATAATTTTACTTGCGAGATAGCATCTACTGCTATACCCTCTTTTTTTCCAACAAACCCAAGTTTTTCAGTTGTTGTCGCTTTTACATTTACTCTTATAGGCTCAAGACCTAAAATATCTGCTAGAACTTCTCTCATCTTAGCTTTATACTTAAAAAGCTTAGGTGTTTCAGCTTGTATTGTAATATCACAATTTACAATCTCATATCCAACACTTCTAACAAACCTTGCAACATTTAAAAGTAAAATTTTTGAGTCTATATCTTTAAACTCATCACTACTATCTGGAAAAAGTTCACCAATATCCCCTGCTCCAATAGCTCCCAATAAAGAATCTATCAATGCATGAATAGCGACATCTCCATCTGAGTGTGCTTCTAAACCATACTTACTCTCAATCAAAACTCCACAAAGAAACATCTTTTTATCCATACAAAACTTGTGTACATCATACCCATGCCCTATTAGAAATATCTCTTTTGGCTGTGTTAAACATTGTAACTCCCTTAAATCGGCAATAAATGTTATTTTTTTAGCCAATATGCTACCTTTTGTATAAAAAACACTCCCGCCATCTGCTTTTATAGCTGAACTATCATCAGTATATAGGGTTTCACTCTCCAATGATTTTTTTAAAATTTTTGTACAACTTAGTTGAGGAGTTTGAATAAGTTTAACTTTTTCCCTATCAATAGTCTCATTTTTATAAATAACAGTATCACTTACTTCCAATACAGGAACTATTACATCTGCTTTCTCTTTATTATCTATAAGCTCTTGTATCATCTCATGAGGAATACAAGCACGAGCAACATCTGTTACCATTACATACTTTGTATCAACTTCGCTTAAAGCATTTTTAAGTGATGCTTGACGACTCTCTCCTCCAACAACATAAGTATAAGTTCCAAAACCACTTATATAACTAAACTCCTCTTTTGTTGTAGTTATGATTATCTTCTTAAAATTAAAATCATTTTTAAATCTATCAGCAACTGATTTCCAAAGTGGTTTATCATCTATATATAACCACTGTTTTTTTACATCTTGTCCAAACCTTGAAGAAGAACCTGCACTAAGAATTATTAAAGTTAAATCACCCATACTACCCCTAAAATGTGTTAAAGTGTTACAAAAGTATACACTTTTTATGCTTTTTACTTTCATATACCCAACTTAAAGTCAAGCTTTTGTATTATATCTGTTCCAATTTGGTATCTAATATAGGGGAAAAATATGAGAAAACAATGGGTAAAACAGAGGGAAAATGATGAAGTAAAAACCCAGATGTACTATGCAAAAAAAGGCATAGTAACAAAAGAGATGGAATATGTTGCAAAGAGCGAAAAACTTAAACCAGAACTTGTAAGAAGTGAGATTGCTAGAGGTAGACTAATAATACCAGCAAATGTAAATCACACTCACCTTACACCAATGGCTATAGGTTTAGCTGTTACTTGTAAAATAAACTCAAACATAGGCTCTTCAGCTCTAGCTTCAGATCCAGAGGGTGAAGTAAAAAAGGTAAAGGTGAGTGAGAAATATGGTGCTGATACTATTATGGATCTCTCAACTGGTGGAGATTTAGATCTAATACGAGAAGAAGTTATCAAAAATGCAACTGTTCCAATAGGTACAGTTCCTATGTATCAAATCCTACATGATATAGACAATAAAATAGAAGATTTAACAATAGAAAAGATGCTTGAAGTGATAGAGCGACAAGCTAAACAAGGTGTTAGTTACTTTACTATTCATGCAGGATTTTTGCTTGAAACTATGCCAAAAATCGCAAAAAGAAAGATGGGTATAGTTAGCAGGGGTGGAAGTTTGATGGCTGCATGGATGATGCACTATCATAAAGAAAATCCATTCTATACTGCATTTGATGAGATACTTGATATTTGTAGAAAATATGATGTAGCACTAAGTCTTGGAGATAGTCTAAGACCAGGATGTTTGGCTGATGCTAGTGATGAAGCACAACTAGGAGAGCTTAAAGTCTTGGGTGAACTTACACTTAAAGCTTGGGAAAAAGATGTTCAAGTTATGATAGAGGGTCCAGGTCATGTTCCACTAAATCAAGTTGAACGAAACATGAAGATAGAAAGAGAGTATTGTCACGATGCACCTTTTTATATCTTAGGTCCACTTGTAACTGATATTGCTGCTGGATATGATCATATATCTAGTGCCATCGGTGCTGCGGTTGGTGGTTGGCATGGAGCTAGTATGCTATGTTATGTAACACCTAAAGAGCATCTTGGTCTTCCAAATGCAGATGATGTTAGAGAAGGTATCATAGCTTATAAAATAGCTGCTCATGCTGCTGATATTGCAAGGGGGAGAGATGGTGCTAGAGATATAGATGATGCTATGAGTGATGCTAGATATGGTTTTGACTGGAACAAACAGTTTGAACTTGCACTTGATAGTGATAGAGCAAGAGAGTATCACGATGAAACACTGCCTCAAGATGTATTTAAAGAAGCAGAGTTTTGTTCAATGTGTGGTCCGAAGTTTTGTTCATATAAAATATCACAAGATATTACAAATAAACATTCATTATAAAATATAGGGGAAAAAATGATAAATATAGAATCAGTAAATGAAAAATTAAATTTAGTTACATATCCAGGATTTACAAAGAGTATTGTAGAGTTTGGTTTTGTTAAAGATGTTAAGGTTAATGGTAGTGATATAACTATTCTTATAGATATAAGCTCATCAGCTCCAGAGGTTAAACAAGAGATACATGATGGAGTTACAAAACAACTTCAACTTTTAGGAGCATCAAGTATAAATCTTGATATAAAAACTCCATCTATGCCAAAAGAGTCAAGCTCAAAAGGTAAAAACATAGTACCACAAATCAAAAACTTTGTTATGGTTAGTAGTGGTAAAGGTGGTGTTGGTAAATCAACAACAACTGTAAACTTAGCTATTGCACTTGCAATGCAGGGTAAAAAAGTTGGTCTGCTTGATTTAGATATTTATGGTCCAAATATCCCTCGTATGATGGGTGTAGAAAATGAAAATCCAGAGGTTATAGTAAATAAAGTTAAACCTCTTTTAAGTCATGGTGTAGAAGTTATGAGTATGGGTTCATTGATGGAAGAGGGTCAATCTCTTATGTGGAGAGGTGCTATGATTATGAAAGCAGTTAATCAACTTCTTAGTGATGTTCTTTGGAGTGAGCTTGATCTCCTAG